>PIVZ01000052.1 GCA_003354045.1 bacterium | reverse complement strand
AGTACCACCGGCGCCGAGGCGGCATCGGCAAAGTGCGAAAGATCATTGCACGCGGCCCCGACACCCGCGTCACCAAGGTATTCGAATACGACGCACGCGGCCGGCTGAGAGAGGAAACACGCAAGATGAAGGTCTCGGGAGCGGGAACGCTCAAGTACACCTTCAGATACGGCTACGACGATCTCGACAGGCGCGTGAGCGTCGAGTATCCGACATCCCTCAGCGGGCGTCGAGAGACGGTTCGGACTCTCTATGGACGGTTCGGACAGATCGAGTCTGTGCAATCCGACCTGGCCGTCTACGTGGAAGAAGTAGCGCGCGACCTCTACGGCAACGTCGTCCGTATCGACTACGGCAATGGTGTGAGCGACCGCTACGAGCACGACGAGCCGAGCAACGCGGAAGCGGCCACCGGGTTGCTCCAGTGCCTGCGCACGACGGCCACTACAAGTCCGGGAGGCGGCTGCGACGCTCGCGCCGGGGATTTGATGGCGTTCGGTTATGAGGTCTACGACCCCAACGGCAACATAGTAAGCATCGTAGACACCTTGCGGTCCGGCGAGGCAGAGCTCGACGACTCTCGAGAATATCGCTACGGCCCCCTCGGCCGCTTGCTCGAGGCATCCTACGCCGGAGTCGACAGGGAAGACTTCGGCTACGATTCTATCGGCAATATCACCTACAAGAACGGCCTTCAGTATCGCTATGACCCGCTGAAACCGCACCGGCTGGCCATGGTCACCGGAAGTTACGCCGCGAGTACTGACAAGCTCCAGCTAGAGTACGACGCCAACGGCAATCGTACGAGAAAGGGGCCATGGCGCTACGAGTACGACGAGCTCAACCGTCTGGTCGCCGCCAGGCACGATGGCGATCTCAGGTCGCGCTTCTACTACGACGAGACCGGAGCGCTGATCGCGCGCTTCAACGCCGAGACGGGCGAACACACGTACCGCTTCGGCAATCTCTTCGACATCGAGGGCGGAGCACTGTCGCGTCATTTCTACATGGGCGGGCGTCACATAGCCTCCGACCGCATTGCGGCGCCCAAGAAGCTCGGTCGGGCGGTTGCCAACGCCGGCACCACGACCGATGCGCCGGCGCCGGCTCGATACCCGGGCTCGCGAGAGCGCGGCCGCGTCGCGAGCACGATCAGCTTCTACCATCTCGACCATCAAGGAACTCCCCGTCTGGCAACCGATCATCGCGGCAACATTGCACGCCACTTTCGCTACCGGGCCTACGGCGAGCGTAGTGCCGTCTATGACGGCGCCGGCAAGCCCACCGAGACGACGGTGTTCGAGCCGGCCTTCACAGGGCATGAGGAAGACCCGCGTTCCGGGCTCTTGTACATGGGCGCTCGTTTTTACGACCCGGAGCTCGGCCATTTCCTCACTCTCGACCCCGAGTTCCAGTTCGCTTCCCCCTACTCCTATGCCGGCGGCAATCCGGTAAGTGGCAAGGACTCCAACGGACGCCTGCTCGAACTCGCGGCCATAGAGGTCCTGGCAATCCTGACCGGCACGGCAACCTTCATCGACAGCCTGGCCTCGACCGGAGACCTCGGCGCATCGATCACGGCCGGCATAACGGCCGGATTCTCGGTGTATACGACCTCGGTGGTCTCGGCGGGAATGACGGCCACGCTCGCCGACTCTCCACTGTGGTTCAAGTACGCCGCCGTCGTCGGCGGCGTGGCCGCCCAGGCGCAATCGATGGTAGCCGCCGTTGACGGCGGCGCCAGCGCCAGCGCCGCGCTGCAGGCGGGGCTGGCGGCAGCGTCGATAATGGGCGTGGAACTCGGCCCCGCCCCCGACCCCGCGGATGCCAGCGTCGATAAATATACAATACATGGAATTGCCGATCATGGCGTCGACAAGAACAATACCCGTCACCTGGAGAGCGCGGGCATATGCTCGACCGTTCCTGGATGCGTGACCAACGCTTTCAACGCATTGAGAGAGACCGCCAACAATCTGTTCAGCGGCGAGGTGAACTGCGTGAGCGGCTGCGATCTGCTGGTCGGCCTGACGGAGGACGCCTGGGAGAATAGTCAATCCGTGCATCTCCATTGCCACAGCTTTGGCGGCATCAAGTGCGTCGGAGCCCTGCAAACACTCGAGGCGAGACACGGTGCCAAGAACGCGAATCTGGAAGCCCTCAAAGGCGACATCAGTGGCACACCGCTGCTGCGCCCGCCTCGTTTCAAGCAAGTCACCTACCACGCCAACCTTTTCGATCCGGTCGTGTGGATAGGCACCGCCTACAGCACGCCGTTTCGGAGCGACGTGAAGCTGGGCAAGAGCTGGTGGGTGCCACTGCCACTGGCCGTTCACGACGTCCGTTTCTACGAATCGCCGACGGCCTATCCTGCGATGAGCGCCGGCCCATGAGACTTGCGGTCCCCGCCGGTCTACTCGGTTGGATCCTCTTGTCGTGCGCTGGTTGCACACCGTGGGCCACGGCCAACCGCCTGGCCTCGGATGCATATCGGGCCGTCGGAAGCTACGAGTACGAGCGTGCCGAGGCACTTACGCGCGAAGCCCTCGAGATGAAAAGAGACCTCTACGGCAACAACAGCACCGAGGCCGCGGATCAGATTGTGGCCATGGCGCATCACGCCCGGCGTCGCTCTGATTACGATGAGGCCGAAAGGCTGGCCCTAAGCGCTCTGGCCATCTATCGAAGTGCCGCCAATACCAAGAGTTACCAACTGGTCAACGCCCACATCGCTCTTGCGGACGCAGAAGCGGTGCGTGACAACTCAGACGTCGCGCTAGGCCACCTGCACGACGCGCGCGAGCAATGCCTCGATGAGCTCGTTCCTCTTGAACAGCTTAGCTGCTACCGGCGAACCGAGGGCGAGATTCGCGAATTCCGCCGGCGCCTGGGCCAGTACGAGGAGGCCGAGCCTTACGCCATTGCCGCCCATCATCCCGACGCGCCACGAAGCAGCGGGCGCTTCGTCCTTGCCGGGCTCTACAACCTGGCCGCTTTCTACCGTGAGTACGGCGCGTACCCGCAGGCAGCCTACTATTACGAGAGAAGCCGCCTGCGTTGGACGCGGCAACGCCAGGTAAAGCCCGAGCCAGCGCCGCGCAAGGGCCCCCTCGACTTTCTGCTACCCCCACCGTCCATACGGGTGAGCTACCCTGCCCAGGCACACAGGTTCTTTGCCGTGGTGCCACCCGGTATCGAGCATCACGGCAACATGCTCGAACGCTGCGGTCTGCGAGACGGCGCGCGCCGGATTCGTTTGACCGAGCGAGAGCTGTGGTCAACCGACACGATGTCGGAACGAGCGGCTCTGGGTGAGCTCGCACATGTCCGCGAGAACGGCTGGACCGGCTTCGCACTGTGGTCGTCGTTAGAAGCGCTCGGCTACTACTACTGGAGAAGAGGCGACACAGCTCGAGCCCTCGAGTACTACGAAGAAGCCTTCTCTCACTACGATGAAGCGTGGCGTAAGATGGTGCGCGACGACCGTCTCACTGCAGCCGCGCGTTACCTCGACATCGTCAAGACACTCGCCCACCTGAACGCCTCACGCGGCAACACGTCGCGGGCAGCGAAGCTTTACCGGTTCCTGCTCGACCAGGCGCAAGCCCTTCTCAACGAGCGGCACTGGCTCAGACTCGAGGCACTCGCGAGCCTCGGCTCACTGCGCCTGCGGCTCGGGCAAACGGAAGAGGCCGAAGCCCTCTATTCGAGCTACCTCGAGCTTGCGGCCACGACTCGAGGAGCGAATCACCCGGATTACGCCTGGGGGCTCTCGTTGCTCGCCGAGCTTCGCCGCCGTCAAGAAAGGGCCGCGGATGCCCGGGCGCTGGATGCCCAAGCGGCCGCGGTGTGGACGGCTTACGATCTCGACGCCAGGATCGAGAAGCTGCGTCCCGCTATCGACGACACACCTGTCGAAGTAAGGAGGGAATGAGCACCTTCGCATCGACGAAGGGCGCTTGTCGCCTTCTGCGGCGCGGAACTCAGTCGAAAACCTGTACGCTGTCGAACAGGCCATTCACCCGGCGCCGGCCCGCTGATTCCTCTACCAGGCAGCGGGCAAGCCCAAAACTCCAGAGCACCCGCGCTCCACCCGGCAGATCCCGCCACACCGGTACTCGCGCCACGATCTCGCCGCCGAGCACACGTGAGCCTGGCATCTCGACGTGGATTCGCGCGGCCCCCTCCGCCTCCGCATCAAGCAGCGTCAGCCGTTGCTCCGAGCCACCGTCCGAAACCAGCCGCAGCCCGGCCATCTCCCCGTCGGCCACCGCAAGGCGAACTCTACTGCGTGCATTCATCGCGCTTCTCGAGCCGCGATCCAAGAACGCACCGCAGTCAACATCGACGTCTATCGCCCCGGCACGAAGACGGCCGCGCAGACGTCCGAAACCGTCGCCCTCCTCCCGAAAGCTCAGCTCGATGTCCGCCTCGGCCAGCTCGGACTCCGCCAGGCCGGCCTCCAGGTCCAGGTAGGCCTCATGAGTCCGGTAGGCGATCATCTGTCCCCGTACCCGCAGGTGGACTTCGCCGGCCTCGGTGGCAGCCCAGTCGAGTCCTTCGAGTGCGTATCTGCCTGCCACCCCGTCCCAGGGGCCCTCGCCTACCAGCAGCATCATCGATCCGTCGTCGCTCACCACGCTTACACGGCCGGCCATCGTACCGGGTGCTGTCGCCTCGACGCCGGTGAAGATGCCCACTCCGTCGGCCACCACCGCCTGCAACGTGTACCCGTCTTCTACCGGCGCACCTACCTCACTTCGTGTGGAATAAGGAAGGCCCCACTCGCTGCGCGCGTTGAACCGACCGTCGTCCGCTCGACCATCAGGCCGGCTGCTTGCGACGTGGCCGCGCACGGCCTCGGTCAACGCCTCGATGAAACTGCTGCGCCGTGCACCCGGCCAACGCAGCGGGATACCGAGCTCCAGCTGCACCGCATCCACCCCACCGCCGGCGGCCAGGCGTGACACGGCATCGACGTCGCCGTTGGAGTGCCCCACATGGCGTCCGCTGAAGAGCTGGGTGGCGTTGTCGGCGCCGTTGGCGGGGTAGCGGCGCCCGATGTCCGAGCTAAGCCCCCTGGCCGCCAGCTCGTGCTCCAGCGCTGCAACGAAGCCGTCGAACGTGGCACGCCCGACCGTCGGATAACGTCCGGTCAGCCGCTGCCCGTTCCTGCGAAGCCCGATGCCTATGTCGCAGCACGGCAGCACCATGTTCCAGCCATGCACGAGCAACACTAGCGGCACCTCGCCGCCGCTGCCCGCCTCTTCTACGCAGCCGCGCAGCACTCCGAGCACGTACGGCGCCTTCTCGGCCAGAGCACCGATGCGATTGAGGTCTATGTCGTTGCGGTCAAGACCGGAGTTGATGATGGCATGGGCGTCGAGCCTCTCGGCAAGCTCGGCGGCGATCTCTACCGTATAGAGGTCGTTCACGTTGTCGCCGCGACGCACCGGACGCTGCCGGCGACCCCCGTGCGGAGCCACCACGACCACCGGCCCGCGGCCCCGGCGATGGGTCAGCCACTCTGGAAGCTCAGACACCGGGAGGGCTCAGCCGCTCGTGAAGCCGAGCCGACCGACGAGCCCGCGCCGCCGGCAAACCTGAAGACGGCTACCGGCAAACCGCGAAGACGGCCGCCTGCTAGCGATGGAACTTGCCCTTGTCAGGCAGCTCCTTGGCGGCAAAGGAGCGTCCCAGCTCGCGGGACTCTTCGGTGTGGTAGTAGTTCGGCGTGAGCAGGTCGAGAGCCACGCGCGAGAGTCCGGCCACACCGGCGTGGCGGGCATGGAAAGAGGCCTTCAAGGCTGCCACGGCCTGCGGGCCGCGCTGGGCGAGCTCGTGGCAGACCTCTTCCACGCGGGCGCGCAGGGCGCCGGGCTGCTCGGTATCGACGACCTCGTTGATGAGCCCCATCTCCAAGGCCTCGGCCGCCGAGTACTTGCGGTTGAGCAGCCAGATCTCCTTGGCCTTCTTGCGCCCTACGGTGGTCTCCAAGTACCAGGTGCCGAAACCGGCATCGAAGCTGCCCATGACCGGGCCGACCTGACGGAACACGGCCGCGTCGCTGGCGATGGTTATGTCGCTCATGAGGGCGAGCACGTTGCCGCCGCCGACGGCGTAGCCGTTTACCATGGCGATCACGGGTATCGGCAGCTTGTCCATGAGGTCGTAGAGATCGACGACCGGAAACACATTCCCGTAATGGAGAAGTTCCTCCTCCTCGTGCCCTTCACCGTGGTCACCACCGATACAGAAGAACCGCTCGCCCACGCCGCTGATCACCGCCGATCGGCACGCGGGGTCACGACGCGCCGCTTCCAACGCCTCGATCATCTCGCGCACTGTCTCCACGCGGAATGCGTTGCCGCGGTCCTCGCGGTTGATGGTCAGCCACGCAATGCCGTCTTCTTGTTCAAACAGGATGTCGTTAAAGCTCACTGCAGACTCCTTTGCCTACGAGTTCGCACAAGCCCCTGCCTGTGTCTACCCGACCCGTCAGCGGCCGCCGAAGCTGCACCTGAGAATCTTACCCGGCCATCCGTTGCCCGAGGAAAGACAGCGGCCGCGCGGGCCTTATCCGTGCCCCCCATTGCGCGCCGGCCTACAGTGTGATGTGATTCACGCTAACGTTCTCTCAGGAGCGTGGTCAGGGGTGCCTCATCCGGCCCGGTGCGACCGGAGGAGGTAAGTTGCCAGCACCGCAACGGTGCAACGAGTGCAAGACTTCGAGGAGGAGGTCAAGGCGCTACGCGCGCGTGTTGGTGAGCTAGAGGAAGCTCTGCGCGAGCGCGAGACCGCCGATCCATTTCCAGCGCCGCCGCTGCTGCGCGCGCTGCTCTCACTGCCTATTGGGCTGTTCCGCATTGATGAGGACGGCGTGTTTACAGACGCCGTCGGAGACGCCTTCACCCAGCTCGGCCTGAAGGCCAAGCAGTTGATCGGGCTCAACATCTTCGACCTCTTTCCCGAGGTCGAAGATAACGTGCGGCGGGCGCTCGGCGGTGGGGTCGCCTTCCATGAGACCTCGGGGGAGTTCGAAGGGCGGCCTTGGGCGGCCCTCACCAACGTCGCCTACGACCACGAGCGCGGCAGCGGTGCCATCGCCGTTTCACTCGACGTAACGGCGCTGCGCAAAGCAAGGGCCGAGCTGGAAGCGAGCGAGCATAGATTCGCCGCGCTTGCCGACAACTTCCCGGTCGGGGTCGCGCGCACGGACACCGAGGGGCGCGTGCTCTACATAAACGATGAATCTTGCCGCATGGCCGCCACGACCGTCGAGGAGGCAATCGGCCGCGAATGGTTCGATTGGGTCCACCCGGATGACCACAAGCGCGTCGTCGAAGAGTGGATCCAGCGCGCCGACACGCACGGACTCATCGTCGTTACCTACCGCCTACTGAGCAAAGACGGCAGCTCTCGATGGGTGATGGCCCACATCGTAGAGGACCGCGATAGCGACGGGAACCTCAGAGGTTACCTCGGCACCACCACCGACATCGCGGATCACAAGAAGGTAGAGGCCGAGATCCGCCGCCTCAACGATGAGCTCAACCGGCGCGTGGCCGAGCGCACCTCGGAGCTCGAGGAGGCGCGCCGCGAGATGGAGGTCTTTTCCTACTCCGTCTCGCACGATCTGAGGGCGCCGCTGCGAAGCGTGGCGGGATTCTGCCAGGCCGCCCTCGAAGACTACGGAGAGCGCCTCGACGAGGAGGGAAGGTCGTACCTGGAGCGGGCCAGTGCCGCCAGCCAGAAGATGGATGGTCTCATCGACGATCTCCTCGATATGTCACGTGCGGTGCGCGGCGAGCTGCACAGCGAGACCCTGGACCTCAGCGACATGGCCCGGGCGATCGTCGCCGATCTGCGTCGCCGCGACCCCGAGCGCACCGTCGACGTGAAGGTTGCCGACGGACTGACCACCATCGGGGACCTAGGCTTGATCAACGACCTGCTGCGCAACCTGCTGGGCAACGCCTGGAAGTTCACCAAGGAGCAGGCCGAGGCCCATATCGAGCTCGGTCAAGCCGTCTCCGAGGAAGGCTCCCTTGCGTTCTTCGTGCGCGACGATGGCGTCGGCTTCGAGCAGAACGAAGCAGAGAGGATGTTCACGGCCTTCGTACGCCTTCATCCCCCGTCCGCGTTTGACGGCAACGGTATCGGCCTGGCGACCGTCGAGCGCATCGTCAGGCGCCACCAGGGCCGCATCTGGGCGGAGGGGCGACCGGGTACCGGCGCCACCTTCTACTTCACGCTCGGCGGCCAAAAATAGCCCGGCCGTCGGCAGCGGCCCACCGCGAGCCGGGGCAACTCGTCTTTTCTAGAAGTCCGGCCGAAAAGCCCGCATGGATCGCGATGCGCTCTAGGGAACGAGCGCTAGGGAACGAACTGTTCCTTGATGATTCGTTCTTCGAGTCCGTGCTCCGGATCGAAGAGAATCTTGAGATGGACGTCGCGGTCCTCGTGCACCAGCACGTCGCGTACGTCGCGTACCTCCGTTGAGTCGGCCGTCGCGCTGACCGTCCGCTCGGCGCCGTCCAGGACCTCGAGACGCACTCGAGCGTCGCGCGGAAGCAGCGCCCCTCTCCACCGGCGTGGCCGGAAGGCGCTGATCGGAGTCAGTGCAAGCACGCCCGAGTCATGCGGCAGTATCGGACCGTGGGCAGAGAGATTGTAGGCCGTGCTTCCGGCCGGCGTTGCGAGCAGGACGCCGTCGCAGACCAACTCCTCGAGGCGTGTCTGGTCATCGACCGAGATGCGGATCTTCGCCGCCAGGCTGGTCTGGCGCAGCAACGAGACCTCGTTGATCGCCATCGCCTGGTGCTCCTCCCCGGACTCGCAACGCGCGACCATCCTCAGCGGATGCAACGAGGTGAGCTCTGCATCGGCAAGCCGCTCGTGAAGATCATCGGCCGAGTAGTCGTTCATCAAGAACCCGACCGATCCCTTGTTCATCCCGTATATGGGAGTTCCGCCCGGGCCGTAGCGGTGAAGGGTCTCCAGCATCAGGCCGTCGCCGCCGAGGGCCACGATGATGTCGGCCTCCTCGGGCGCCACATGCCTGTAGCGTTCGCAGAGGGCCTTCAGAGCCGCTTGCGGCCTGGCACTGTCGCTTGCCACGAAGGCGATATTCCGTTCGCCCATAAGTGGGCAACATACATGCTGGCGGGCACCTTCGCCAAGTGTGACTGGGAAAGCCCCTTCTGGCGTGAGACAATTCCGCGGTGGTTGGCGGCAGGAAGAGCTACGGTGGGGCTTTATGGCCCCGCGGAGGGTTCGGCGCATGACCTCGCCGGCCTTCGCCAAGCTGTTGCAGCCGATCCTGCGGATTCAGCAGATTGTGTGGGGGGCGTTTACTGCCAGTCTGGCCGTCTACGGCGCCGTCGGCTATATGATCGCCGCGGCCAGCGGCCGTCAGCCGCGCGCCATTGACCCTGCCATCGAGATGGGCATCGTCGCCGCTGCGGCCATTGCCGCAGTCAGCGCGGTCTATCTGTGGCGCTCGAGCGGTACCCAGCAAGCCATCGACGCACGCCTCGCCAAGACACCGGACGTGGTTGCGATGGCGAGCCTCAACACCGCGCATGTTGCCGACCCGGAGCGTATGGCGGCCATCCGTGCCTTGGACGAAAGGGAGCAGCGGGCCCTGAGCGTCGCAAGCTGGGCCTCTACCCAACAAATTATCTGCTGGGGGTTGAACGAGGCCGTCGGAATGATGGGGCTCATCCTCAACATGCTGACCTACGAGAGGGAACTGATGCTGCCCTTTCTCGGCGCGGCCGTCCTCCTCAACATGCTGATGAGACCGCGAATCTCCTCCATCGTAGATCGCGCGCTCGGCCGCGCCCCTTCCTTCTGAATCGGCGCCGTATATCGTGGACCCGGACCGCAAGCGGTAGCCGTCGCACTCGCCGCCTGGCAATCTGATCGACAATGGAATGGTTCGAAATAGCGGCGCTGGTCACCACGCTGGCGGCCCTCTTCAGTTACCTCAACCACCGGCTACTCGGCTTGCCGACGACGATCGGGTTGATGGCGATCTCTCTGGTGGCTTCACTGGCGCTGGTCGGCGCCGGCTATGTGTGGCCCGGCGCGGAGGTTCACCTGCGCGAGCTCGTCGCGCACATCGAGTTCGACAAGACCGTCATGCACGGTCTCCTCGGCTTCTTGCTCTTTGCCGGCGCTCTGCACGTCGATCTCGGCGACCTGGCCGAACAGAAAGCCGTCATCGGCGTGCTGGCCACGGTCGGCGTGATCATATCGACGGCGCTGGTCGGCACTGCCACCTGGGCCATGGCGGGTGCGCTCGGCTTCGAGATTCGCTTCATCCACTGCCTGCTGTTCGGCGCCCTCATAACGCCTACCGATCCGATAGCCGTCCTGGCAATACTGAAATCGCTGGGGGCGCCCAAGAGCCTCGAGACCAAGATCGCCGGCGAGTCGTTGTTCAACGACGGTGTCGGTGTGGTCGTCTTTCTTGCGATTGCCGGGGTGGCCGGTCTGACGCCGGGCCACGAGGGAACAGCACACGCAGCGGCGTCGCAGACGGGGGCCGGTGAGATAGTGCGGCTGTTCCTGCTCGAAGTCGGTGGCGGCGTGGCCTTCGGACTGATCGTGGGACTGGTCGCCTACCGAATGCTGAAATCGGTGGACAACTACCAGGTCGAGGTTCTCATATCTCTGGCGCTGGTCGCGGGCGGCTACGTTGCGGCAAACCGGTTGCACATCTCGGGTCCGCTGGCGATGGTCGTGGCCGGGCTTCTCATCGGCAATCACGGAAGAGCGCTGGCCATGTCCGCACGAACCCGCGAGCACCTCGATACCTTCTGGGAACTCATAGACGAAATCCTCAACGCGGTGCTCTTCCTCCTCATCGGGCTCGAGGTGGTGGCGCTGTCGTTTAGCTGGAACTATCTCGGCCCGGGCCTGCTGGCGATCGTCATCGTCTTGGCCGCCAGAGCGCTGGCCGTGGCCGCCCCGCTGGCCATAATGGCCCGCTTCCGAAGCTTCACCCCGCACGCAACGACCGTGTTGGTGTGGAGCGGCCTGCGTGGCGGCATCTCGGTGGCGCTGGCGCTCTCGCTAAAAGCCACGCTCGGCCGCCAGGCGCCGGCGAGCTTCGAGCTGATTCTCTTCATGACGTATGCCGTCGTCGTGTTCTCGATAATCGTGCAGGGCCTGACCGTCGCACCGTTGTTGCGGCGGCTCCAACTTACCGAGCGCTGACGGAAGGTGCCGGCTGCGGGCCGGTCAACGGGGCCGCGGATGGTTCTCTACTGCCGATTGCAGTAGGGGGGTCCTTGAGCGATCAAAGATGGAGAGGTTTCGATCTGTATATGAACGGCGTGGCGCGGTGCTGACGGTCGTCGGGACTGCCGCTCGAGCCGTAGCGGCCACGGTTGTGGCCACAGTCGCGGGCACGGCGATATACGCGGTCCCTGCCACGGCTGTAGGCGTTGCGGCAGCGGCCGAGCCGGCCGGTTCCGCGGAGCCAACTGCCGGCGCCGGCGCGGCAACACTGCGGCCCTACGCGCTGACCGAGAAGCGCGAGCCGTGTGACGACTACCAGCCGTTGCGCAAGCCGCTGTTCGGTGACCTTCACGTACACACGGCCTTCTCACAGGACGCCAGCACGCAGGGCACCCGCAACACACCGCACGATGCTTACCGCTTCGCCCGCGGCGAACGGCTTGGTGTACAGCCTTACGATGAGAGCGGCACGGCGCTACGCAACCTCACACTCGCGCGACCGCTCGACTTCGCGGCCGTCACGGACCACGCCGAGATGCTCGGAGAGGTCGAGATCTGCACCGACCCCGCCGCGCCGGGACACGACTCGTTCGTCTGTCGCCTGTACCGGAACTGGCCGAGGGCCGCCTACTTCATCATGAACTATCGAGCCGCCGCCACCGAGTACCCGGAACGCTTCGGCTTCTGCGGCGCCGATGGGGAACTGTGCCGCGAGGCCTCGCTTGGGCCGTGGAGCGTGATAGCGGAGGCGGCCGAGGCGGCCTACGACAGATCTTCGGCCTGCTCGTTCACGACCTTCGTCGGCTACGAGTGGACAGGCTCGCCAAGCTCCAACAACCTCCACCGCAACGTACTGTTTCGCAACGAGAAGGCGATACGGCTGCCGATCAGCCATTTCGACGCGCCCACGCCACAGAGCCTGTGGAATCAGCTTGACGGGCAGTGCGGTGAAGAAGAAGGCTGCGAGGTACTCACCATCCCGCACAACTCCAACTTGAGCGGCGGCCTCATGTTCCAGACGGTCAACCCCGACGGCAGCGCCATAGACGCGGCCGATGCCCGCGAGCGCGCCCGCTTCGAACCACTGGTCGAGATAATGCAGCACAAGGGGGCCTCCGAGTGTCTTTTTGGCGCCGGTAACGAGGACGAGCTGTGCGGCTTCGAAGAACTGCCGTACGGGAACTTCGTCGGCAAGTACGTGAGCTTTCTCGGCGAGGAGCCTGATCCAAGCGGTTTCGTGCGCAACGTCCTCGAGGAGGGGCTGTTGCAGGAGAGCAAGCTCGGCGCCAACCCATTCAAGTTCGGTTTGGTCGCCAGCACGGATACGCACCTGGGCACGCCGGGCGCCGTGCGCGAAGACGAGTTTCTCGGCCACGGAGGAGCCGGCGTACCAGCGGCCGAGGAGATTCCGCCCGGGCTTCCCGACAACCTCGAGTTCAACCCGGGAGGGTTGGCAGTGCTGTGGGCGGAAGAGAACACCCGCGACTCGTTGTTCGCCGCCATGCAGCGCCGCGAAGCGTACGCGACCAGCGGCCCGCGCATCGTCGTCCGTTTCTTCGGCGGTTGGGAGCTGGATTCCGACCTGTGTACGTCGCCCGACTTCGTCGCAAGGGGATACGATGGCGGCGTGCCCATGGGAGCCGATCTTCGCACGGCCCCCGCGGGAGCGCCCGTTAAGGCGCCGGCTTTTGCCGTCTGGGCGCTTCGCGACGCCGGGACCGACGAGTTGCCGGGCACCGGGCTCGAGCGCATCCAGATCGTCAAAGGCTGGGTGGATGAGGGCACCGTCCACGAGAATGTCTACGACGTGGCGGGCACGCCCGGTGGCGACGCGACCGTAGATCCACGGACCTGCGCGACGACCTCGCCAGCGAGCGAGCCCGGCCTGTGCACGGTGTGGACGGACCCGGATTTCGACCGCGGTCAATCGGCCTTCTACTACGCGCGCGTGATCGAGAACCCGACATGCCGCTGGAGCGCACGCATGTGTGTGGCGGCGGGCGTCGATTGCCAGGACCCTGCCACCATCGGCGAGGGACTCGAGCCTTGCTGCGCGCCGGATCACAGATGGGTGATACAGGAACGCGCGTGGACCTCGCCTATTTGGTACACGCCGCGACCCCGCGGAGGCACGACTCCGTGAGCGGTCGCGAGCCGGGCGTCGGTCCGAGCGCGCGTGTGTCGCGCTGGGCTCGCGCGCCGCTGCTGCACTTCTTCGTCATTGGAAGTGTCGCCTTCGCGATCGCCGGCGGCATTGACGGTCTTGCCATCTCGCAGCCTGCCGTCGCGGCGAAGGAACGCATCGATATCAGCACCGAGCGGGTGGCAGCGCTCCGACGCGCGCAGCTCGGGCAAACGGGAGCCTGGCCTACGCAGGCCGAGACGGCCCTCATCATCGACGCAGAGGTCGATGATGAGATCCTCTTCCGCGAGGCGCTGGCCAGTGGCCGGCACGAGCGGGACGCCATCGTCGCCAGGCGGCTGGTGCGCAACATGCGTTTTCTCGGCATCCGGCCCGAGGCCTCCGAAGCAGAGCTGTTACGGGAGGCGTTCGCGCTCGGCATGCATCGCAGCGACCTCGTCGTCCGCCGCATTCTCGTCCAGCGAATGAAGCTCGATGCTCAGGCGCTGGCGCGCGAGCAAGAAACCACAGACGACGCGTTGCGCGAGTACCTCGCGAGAAACGCCGAGAGCTTTCGTACATCGCCGCTGCTCGACGTCTCCCATGTCTATCTTGCCCGCCGCAGCAGCGGAGCCGGCCTGGAGCAACGCGCGGTCGAGCCAGAGCAACGCGCGGCCGCACTTCTTCACGAGCTGCGCAGCGAACACGTATCGCCGTCGCGGGCCGCCGAACTCGGAGATCCTTTCTTGCTGCCGAGCCACTTATCCGCAAACTCCATCGTCGAACTCGACGGCGACTTCGGTGGGCACTTCGGGACGGCGGCATGGCAATTGGAGAGCGGACGATGGGAAGGACCGATAGCATCTGGCTA
>PIVZ01001200.1 GCA_003354045.1 bacterium | reverse complement strand
CGTAGCGAGCGACGCGTTGACGATCTCCCCACATGCGCTGACGGTTCCGTTCGGCCTCATCGCTACGAGCATCGTCGATTCCTGGGTGATGCCCGAAATCGCCGACGATCCCACGATCGACTCTCCCGAGGCTGCGGCCGAGCAGATTCTCGGCGAGCAACTGTTGCGCTACTACAACGCCTCTCATCCCGGCGATCCACTCCCCGAACCGTACACCGGGTGCGTTTGGGCGGAAGAAGCTTTCGCTCGACTGCTCGTCGAGCAGGGCATCGACGTCGCCGTGGCTATCGCAGTTCGCGACCACGCGTGCCAGGACGGCCCGCCACATATCGCAGGTGAGATGGCGACGCTCCGTAGCGAGGCCGCTTCGCACTCGGTCGACAATCTCTCGGTGGCCACGGCAACCCCTTGCACGCTCAGCCACACTGATGCGGACGGGCGGTACGACAAGATCGGCGACGTCGCGCCGGCACGCTGCACTTGGTCGGTCAGTCTGATCGTGGGCCCGGGCACCGAGCAGACAACCGGACTCTTCCACGCAGTGAGGTCAGGCCTCTAAGCCTGTACACGAGGCTGGAACGCCCGGTGAGCGGACGCTCTCCGATTCGACCGACCAATCGGCTTGCGAGCCCGCCCTCATGTCGTTAGGCATTTATGTATGCGTACGACCATCGATATGCCGGATGTGCTTCTCGAGCGTGTCCGGGTGGTTTTGGCCCACCGGAAGATGACCTTTCGCGCTCTGGTCATCGACGCGCTCGAGCAGGCGATCTCGGAGGACTCCTCGGGGTTTCGTCTGCGTGATGCCTCAGCCGGCT
>PIVZ01000577.1 GCA_003354045.1 bacterium | reverse complement strand
TGGCCAGAGCCGCGCCGATGCGGGCGAACGAGTAGACGAGGACGCCTATGAGCGCCCGGTCGCGGAGCCCAGCCAGGGTGCCGGTGTCGATCGCCTCGATGAGCGCCCTGGTCTCCTCGACCGAGAGCGCCGGGGTCCGGCCGCGCTTGACGACGTGCTTCGGGCCGCGCACCGGCGTGGCCGGGTTGAAGGGAAGCACACCACCGATCGTGAGGTAGTCGAAGAGCATTCGTATGGCAGCCAGGTGTTGCTTGACGGTGGGCTTGGAAACCCGGCCGCCGAGCTTCTCGATGTAGCTGGCGACGACGACGGAGTTCACGTCGTCGAGCTCGGCGATTCCATGGGCCTCGCACCACTCGAAGAAGTCCCGGACGGCCCGCCCGTAGGCCCGGCGGGTGTTCCTATTGCGGATCTGGGCCGTGAAGAACTCGACAAAGCGCCAGGAAGCCCGCTCGCCGGCAGCAAGGATGGGGGAGGGGACGGCTGCGAAGCCCGCGTCGCGGGTCAGTGCCGGCCGTCGCCGGATCAGATCTCGGGGTGTGCCAGAAGCCTCCATAGACCGTATGATAACGTCCTTTATCATACGTAGCAAAGGTCAGGCAGCAAAGAGTTTTCTTGACGGCCTCGGTCGAGGCTCTTACGTTGTGGATATCACCGGACCGAGGGTGGAAGTCGGTCGGGTGAGGGAGGCCGGCGTGGTCGCAGTGAGTCCGAATTCAGTACGCCTCGGGTGGGGCATGTTGCGCTTCTTTGCCGGGCAAGGGGCGAAGCGAACCGTGATTGCGACACCTTCAGTGGTTGTCGGGACGACCGCCCTCTCTCCGGTCGCGGCGGCCGCGGCAACGGTGGCCGGAGTGGTGCTCACAGCCTACACGGTTTACTCCGCGGCTCGCTGGATGTTGCAGGACGCATAGACCTTTTGTGGAAGGCCTCGGCCCGGAGCGTCTAGGCCGCACATTGCTCTCACTCTTACGGTCCGTACTCGGTCGTCACCATGTTGAGCACCCGATTACGGTGTTGGCAGATCATGTTGTCTCGTGCTTGCTCCGGCGTCGTTGCACCCCCCAGTACGCCGAGTAACGTAAGCTGACCTTCACCGCAGGCTTTCTCGATATGGAGCCCGGTCTTTTGCTCAGCTTTCATCAGGGAACTCGCCGTCCTCTCATCGGTCGGAGGCGTATAGAGGCTACCGTCGAAACTTCCCAGGCAGTCCGTCGTCGGCGGTAGGCGCCTCTTGTTCACACTATCGACGCATCTTTGGAAGGCCTTGATAGCTTTCTTGACGTACTTGAGCCCTGCCGAGCCAAGTTTACGTTGACACTTGGCTGTCAGCCGGTCTCGGAACTCAGGCTGGCCGTATTGTGCGCGGTTCATCAACTCAGTGAGAGTGAGATGGCTGGCCAAAGCGCAATCGCTTGCCTCGGAGACTGTGGTGCCACAGGTAGATAACCGTCCGATCATGGCATCGTCGCAAGCCTTCTCAATATCGGCACTGACTTTGAGCGCGGCGTCCGCGAGCTTATCGGCAGTCCGGCTGTCAGTGGGCGGAGTGGCCAAGTTCCCACGACACAGAAGATCTGGGCTTCCGACGAGCTTACCCTTGGTTACGGCATCGAGGCATTTGGAGATAGCCTTCAGTCGGGAGGTTGCGTAGCGGGCACCCGCTCTGCCGATAGCCCGCTGGCAGTCAATGTCCGTAATGTCGGGCAGAGGAGGGGAGGCGGGGGCTAGTGCCGTGCAGTACTCGAGGCCGCAATAGTCGTCACAACCGTCTGCGGCAGCGTCGTTTCCGTCGTCGCACTCTTCGCACTGGTCGTAATCCACAGTTCCGTCGCCGCACAGCGGGTGGTCTGAGCAGATGCCCTCGCCGTCGCATGCGTTGGTCGTACAGGCGTCGCCGCCTGCTGTACAAGTGGTGCCATAGGGCGAGTTGCAGGTATCGGCGACTTCGTCGCACGTGTCCTCGCACTCAGGCCCGCCTAGGCAGGGATCGCTACCATGGAGACTGCAGCTGCCTTCGCTGCAGGTATCAAATCCGTTGCAGAATAGGCCGTCGTTGCAGGGGAGAGTGTTGTTGACGCCCTGGCAGACACTTGCAGAGCACAGACCATCGGACGTGCATGCATTGCCGTCGTCACATGGCAGAGTATTGTTTGCATGATCGCACGTATCCGTGCCCTCATTGCACGAATCGTCGGTACAGACATTGGCGTCACTACAGTCGCGGGGGTTACCGGAGCCGCATAATCCGCCGCCGCATGTGTCATCCACTGTGCAGTAGTCGCCGTCCTCGCACGGCGCGGTATTGTTCACCGTGTCGCACGAATTCGTGGCCTCATTGCAGGAATCGTCGGTGCAAACATTGGCGTCGCCGCAGTTGCGCGATGGGCCGGCACCGCACGCTCCGCCTGCACATGCGTCGCCGTCGGTGCAATAGAGACCGTCGTCACACGGCGCGGCGTTATTCGGGTGTAGGCATGTGCCTGCGCCGTCGCATTCATCGTCCGTGCATCCGTTGCCGTCGTCAGTACACGAACTCTCACTGCTCTCGAATTGGCAGGCGCTTGAGCAGCAGTCCCCGTTGGCAGTATTGCCGTCATCGCACTGCTCGCCATAATCCATCGAGCAGCTCCCACAAATAGACCACCGCGCAATACGGGTGGATAGCTTGCTCCCTGCGGTTGTGAAGCCTCCTCCCGCGTAGAGATCGGTCCCGGCGACGGCTACGGCGTAGACCACGTGATCTATCCCGCTACCCAGCGCCGACCATGAACTTCCGTCCCACTTGGCGACGCGGTTGGCACTCACACCGCCCGCGGTGGTGAATGGGCCCACCGCGTACAAATCGCTTCCTTTGACCGCTAGGGCCTCCACGACGCCGCCGATTTCCGAGTGGAGGGCCGACCAAGTGCTTCCGTCCCACTTGGCCAGATACTTAGCGTTCACCCCACCGGCCGTTGTGAACGAACCTCCAGCATAAAGATCGGTTCCGATAACCGCTAGCGCCTTGACCCAAGTATCCATTCCGGTACCGAGCGTTGACCATTCGCTTCCGTTCCATTTGGCGATTCTATTAGCAGGAACTCCGCCCGCGTATCCGAAACCCCCACCTGCGTACAGATCGGTCCCCATGACAGTTAGCGTGAGGACTGTACCGCCCTCTAGGCCGTCGCCGAGTGCCGACCATTCGCTTCCGTTCCACCTGGCTATGCTGTTGACAGGGACTCCACCCGCGCTACTGAATCCTCCGGTCGCGTAGAGATCGTTTCCCATCAGAGCTAGGGCACGGACCTGGCCGTTCGGAATTCCCGTCCCAAGCGCCGACCAAGTGGTGCCGTCCCACTTGGCAACGCGGTTGGCGGCAACGCCACCCGCGGTGG
>PIVZ01000051.1 GCA_003354045.1 bacterium | reverse complement strand
CACGGCCAGTCCTCGGTCTGGAAGAAGCCGGGACCGTTGAGAACGTTGGCGCCCAGGCCGACGTGACTCATGACCTCGATACCGCAGCCGATACCAACGTCGATGCTGCCCGCTTTCACCAGTGCGTTCACCAGGTGGTTGGCCTGCTGACTCGATCCGCACTGGCTGTCCACTGTCGTGCCTGCCACGCTGTATTCCTTACCAAGCGTGAGCCAGGCGTTGCGCGCGATGTTATTCGATTGCTCGCCTGCCTGGGTGACGCAGCCGCCGATGATCTGCTCGACCAATGCCGCGTCGATGCCGGCCTTCTCGACCACACCTTCTTGGACCTTGGCCAGGAGGTCGGCCGGGTGGAAGGAGCTCAGCCAGCCCTTGCCGGCCTTGCCCCTGGCAATCGGGGTCCTCAAAGCTTCAACTATAACTGCCTCTCGCATTCTGGTTTCTCCTGGGGTTCGCTGCGTCGCGGCGGCTCTCGCTCGTCCTTCGGCGGACGTTTCTCGTTCGGCTCGTACGACGATTAGAGTAACGACTGCGCCTGCTACTCCATCTGGCCGATGATCATGGCGCTGGTGGGAACCCCCACCCCGCCGGTCACCAGCACGTGGTCGTTCTTCTGCGGCTGATTGACGGAGGTGCCGCGGATCACGCGCACACCCTCATTTACGCCATTCATGCCATGCACGTATGCCTCGCTGAGCTGGCCGCCGTGGGTATTGGTCGGCAGCCGGCCACCGACCTCGAGGTTGCCGTTCTTGACGAAGTCCTTGGCCTCACCGCGCCCGCAGAAGCCGAACGACTCGAGCTGCCACAGCACGATGGGCGTGAAAGCGTCATAGATAACGGCCGCATCGACGTCGTCGGGACCGAGGCCCGACTGCTCGTAAACTTGCTTCGCCACCAGATCCATCTCCGGCAGATGCGAGATGCTCGGCCTATAGAAGCTGGTCATGTTCTCCTGGTCGGCGCCGGCAGCCTCGGCCACGCCGCGGATCAATGCCGGCGGGTGGGGCAGGTCCTTTGCGCGCTCAGGAGTGGTCACCACGCAGGCGCAGCCCGCGTCCGTCTCCTGGCAGCAGTCGAGCAAGCGCAGCGGCTCTGCAATGAATCGCGAGTTCTGGTGGTCGTCGACGGTAATCGGCTTTCCATAGAAGTATGCGTCGGGGTTGTTCACCGCGTGCTTGCGGGTCGAGACGGCCACTTCGGCCAGGTCGAGGCTCGTGCAGCCGTACTCGTGCATGTAGCGATTGGTGTACATCGCCACCCAGCTCGCCGGCGTGAGAAGCCCGAACGGCATGTACCAGCTCCAGTGGATCAGGTCGGCGGTGACAATGTCCTCGCCTACGCCCACACTGTAGCGGCGCCCCGAGCGCTCGTTGAAAGCGCGGTAGACGACCACGGTCTCGGCCACGCCGGTGGCCACGGCCATCGCCGCCTGCTGCAGGACGCCGATGGCGGCGCCGCCGCCGTAAGGGATGCGGCTGTAGAAGGTGATGTCGCCGATGCCGACGGCGCGGGCGATCTCGATCTCGTCGTTGGCGTCCATGGTGAAGGACGTCAGACCATCCACCTCGCTCGGCTTGATGCCACAGTCCTTGATCGCCGCACTCACCGCTTCGCAGGCGAGCTGCAACTCCGAGCGCCCCGAGTTCTTCGAGAACTCCGTCTGACCAATGCCTACGATGGCGGCTTCGTCTTTAAGCGTCGTCGGCATCCTTCATGCTCCCTTGGGAAGGGCGACCTTGACCGTACCGGTCACGTGGTCTCCCCAGCTGTTGCTGCCGCTCACGCTGACTTCGACAACACCTTCGTCTTCGTCCTTGGTCGTCACCTCACCCGTCATCTTCATGGTGTCGCCGGGAAGGTTCGGGGTTCCGAGCTTGATGGCCACGCCCTTGAGGATGGCATCCGGCCCGGCCCAGTCGGTCACGTAGCGGCCGACCAAACCATTGGTGGTCAGGATGTTCATGAACAGATCCTGCATGCCGGTGGCCTGCGCCGCGCCCTTGTCGTGGTGTACGCGCGTGTAGTCGCGCGAGGCCATGGCGCCTGCCACGATCAGCGTGGTCGTTATCTCGATGGGCAATTCCGGGAGCGCGGTCCCGATTTTCACATCGCCCAGTGCCAGTGTCTTGTTACTCATGTCAGCTCCTGTGGTCCCGTCCGCGCCATGTCGCGCCCGATGCGTGCAAGCTGGGGCATTGCCGCTCCCAGGCTCAGCTCCAGGGCCTTCGACCAGAGAAAGTAGCGGTGCAGGGGGTAATCCATGTCCACGCCGATGCCGCCGTGCAGATGCTGGGCGGAATTGGCGATGCGGTGGCTGGCCTCGGCGGCCCAGAACTTGGCCACGGCCGTGTCGCGCATCGCCGGCTCGCCGCGTTCGAGCTTCCACGCGGCGCGCAGGGTGACCCAGCGCGTGGCTTCGATGTCTATGTAACAGTCGGCGCTGCGATGCTGTACTGCCTGGAAAGAGCCTATCGGTACGCCGAACTGCACGCGCTCCGTCACATAGTCGGCCGTCATGCGAAGCGCCCGTTCCGATACACCGACCTGGGTGGCGCAGGTGGCGACCACGGCCCGCTCGTAGATCCATTCGATGGCCTCGGTCCCGGGCTCGATCTTGCCGCCGAGCAGATCGCCGTCGCCCACGCTCACGCTGGTAAGTGTAAGGTCAAAGACCGGCTCCGTCCTGGTCGTCTCCTGGCGAGTGAGTTCGACACCGGCGGCCTGCGGATCCACCAGGAAGATGCCGATGCCGTCGGCAGTAGCAGCGGGCACCAGTATGCGCGAGGCAAGATGGGCGGCCGGCACGAAGCGCTTGCTTCCCTCCAGTACGTAGCCCGAGGCGTTCCTGGTAGCAGTCGTTGACGGTGTCTCTGTGCCTTCGTTGCCGTCTTCGACGAGCGCGGCCGTAAGGATCGTATCGCCGGAGACGAGCGGCGCGAGAAACTCGTCCTTTTGCTCGGCCGTACCGAACTGCCCGATCGGCATCCCGCCGAGCACCACAGTGGGCAGCAGCGGGAGCGGTGCCACAACACGGCCTATCTCACCGAGCAGGAGACATACCTCGAGGAAGCCGAAGCCCATGCCGCCGTGATCTTCGTCCACCGCAAGGCCCAGTAGCCCGGCCTCGGCCAGGGTGGACCAAAGCGAGCGGTCGAACCAGTCGGCGTCCTCCTCGACGGCCTTCACACGATCAGACGTGACCTCCTTCTCGAGGATGCCACGGGCCAGATCCCGAACCATCGTTTGATCTTCGCTGAAGTTGAAATCCATCGCTCGGCCTTTAGGCGACTGGCCTGAACAGCGGCAGCTTGAGATCTTCATCGACGTTCTCGATGCTGAGCTCGACCTTCATTCCGATGCTCACGTCCGCGGCCTCGCATCCCACCACGTTGGAGATGACGCGCGTGCCCTCCTCCAGCTCGATCAAGGCGCACACGAACGGGTACTCGTAGCCGGGGAACTTCGGATACTGCATGACCGTGAACGTGTAGACCGTTCCGCGGCCGCTGGAGGAGACCGAATCCCACTCGATCGACTGGCAGTTGCCGCACATCGGCCGCGGCGGGTGGCGAAGCTCGCCGCAATCCTTGCACTTCTGGATGAGCAGCTTGCCGTCGTTTACGCCTTCCCACCACCAACCGTTGTCGTGGCCGAGCGGCGGGCGTAGCCGTTTCGGTTTTGGCGGAGCCCCCGAGCTGTCAGCCGGCGCTGCCGCCTGTGGCTGCTCGGCCGGCTTGAACTTGAGGACTCTGAACGTCTGCCAGCCGACTTCCTCGCCGTTGTGGTCGCGGAAGGTCTCCTTGGTGTTGATGAAGTAACCGATGCCGAGCGCCGTTGCCTTCTCGTCCGAGACCGACTCGATCACGGTGGTGGTCGCGATCCTGTCACCAGGACGCAGGTAGCGTGCGTAGCCCTGCTCGCTGTTGGTGGCCACGACGCCGCTGTAACCGTTGTCGGTTAGCAGCTTGTGGATCTCGCGGATCATGTTCATCTGCTGCGTCTCGGGGGTGGCCATCGGGATGCCGTCGAGTATCCACGCCTGCATCATGGTCGGCGGCGCCACCATGCCACCGTGCACCGACTCGGCCGCCGCCGCGGCATCGGTGTAGACGGGGTTCTCGTCTCCCAGCGCCTCGCACCAGTGGCGGATCATCGCCTCGTTGACGGCGTCGAGCGCAATCTGAGGCTCTTCGGTCTCGCGGCCTACATAGGTGGCCAGCTTCTCTTCCAGTTCTTCCTTGGACAAAGAGCCCATCCGTTCCTCCTGATACTCGGCTCGGCCAGTCCGGGTCTAACGCCGCTGCGCACGCGGCAGGAAGAGGCCGGCCATTGCAATGATGTCTCGTTGCACTTCGTTTACGCCGCCGCCGAACGTGTATGCCGGCGTGCCGCGATATGCGCGCTCGAGAAGCCCGTCGAAGAGCGCCTTGGGCTCTCCTGCCTTGATCGTTCCGCCGCTGCTGGTGATCTCGAAGAGCAGCCGGTAGCACTCGACAAAGAACTCGCTGCCCATGACCTTGACGGCCGAGGCCTCGGCCATGTCGGGAACGCCGGCCGTGATCGACCACGCCGAGTGCCAGTTGAGAATCTTGAGAGCCTCGAGCTTGGCGTAGGCGCGGGCCAGGTTCAGCTGCACCCAGGGCTGCTCGACCATGGTTCCACCGCCCGGCGCAAGCGCCCTGCCGGCCCACGCCCAGACCTCGTCGAGTAGGCGGTCGGCAAGCCCCGGGCAGGCCAGCGTGATGCGCTCGTGATTTAGCTGTGAGGTAATGAGACGCCAGCCGCCGTTCTCCGGTCCCACCCTGTTAGAGACCGGCACGCGCACGTCCTCGTAGTAGGTAGCGTTGGTGCGCTCGCCGCCAAGCGTGTTGATCGGCGTGCAGGAGAATCCCGGCACATCGGTCGGCACCAGGATGATCGAGATACCTTTGTGCTTCTTCGGTGCATCGGGATCGGTGCGTGCCGCGAGCCATATGTAGTCGGCGTCCTGGGCGTGAGTGGTGTAGACCTTCTGCCCTTCGATGATGTACTCATCGCCCTCGCGCACTGCGCGAGTCTGTAGCGAGGCCAGGTCGGTTCCGGCCGAGGGCTCGGTGTAACCGATGCCGAACATCAGCTCGCCCCTCAGAATCTTGGGCAGCATATCGGCCTTCTGTTCCTCGGTGCCGTAGCGCATGAGGGTCGGGCCGACGGTGTTTACGGAGATGACGGGCAGCGGAGCGCGTGCCCTGTAGGTCTCGTCCCAGAAGATGAATTGCTCGAGGGGTGTGCGGCCCTGGCCGCCATACTCCTTGGGCCAGCCGATACCCAACCACCCGTCGGCGCCCATCCTGCCGACGATCTTGCGAAACACCGGACCGCCCACCTGATCCCACTCGGCGTCGAACTCGGCACGCAGTTCGGGGGTGAACAAGTCCTCGTAGTAATTGCGGATTTCCTTGCGGAGTCGGTGCTGCTCCGGTGTGAAGTCGAGATACATGCGTCGCCTTGTCTACCCTGGCGCGGTCGCGGGATTGGCCGCCGGCCGTGGCCCCGAACCGCAAAACTGGAACACGTTCTAGCTGGGCGCACTATGAGGGAATCGCCAAGTATTGGCAAAGCCGGGCCCGCTGCCGGCCCACCTCGCCGCCGCCACCGGCGGTCCATGTCGCTGGCCTGCACCGGCCGACACCGATAGCGGTCCATGCTGGCGTGAGGTGGAGGTGCGGCCACCGCCGGAGTCTCAGGCTTTCCGGCGGTGGCCAAGTCGACGGCGGCCAAGGAGGAGGAGAGATCGCGACCACCGTCCGGGGTTCGGGCGGCACTGGACAGCGCCTAGGCTTGGCCCACATGGTTTATTGCACGACGTGCGAGGCCGCACAGTGAAGCAGGTCACATTTCGAGGGAAAACTAGGAATATTTCGCCCTTTCGGACGATTCCGCCTTCCGTTTAGCCGGCGATAAGGAAGGCGGAGGAGACCACATCGTAGCTGGTGCCGGCAACGACTCGGTGCTCCACCTCATAAGCGCCCGGCGCGGCGCTTTCCGGCACGGTCAGGGTAGGCTCGGCCACCCAGGAGCCTTTGGTTCTGAGCACCCCACTCTTCTCCAAGACCACCAGATCCAACCCGTCCTTCCTGAGCACCCAGCTCTCCTCGACCTCGACCGAGAAGTCTCCCGGGGCAGGATCGACCGAGTAGCCGGTGGATATCGCGAGGGTGCCGCCCGGCACCACGGTTTCCGGAGCCGACGTGGCCCGCGCTATCTTGACGACAGTAGCCTCGAGACCCCCGGCCGAGGCGACCATACTCCCGCTTTCCTCATCGACTGAGGCCTGGCGCGTCCCGTATTGGACGCCAGCCATGATCGCCCAGCCGACCAGGCCGCCTGCCGCAGCGCCTACGGGGACGGCCTCCAATTCGTCATCGCTGGCGATCGCCGCCGCCAGGCCACCGATAACCGCACCGATCACGAAACCGCCGAGCTGCTCGGTCTGCCGCTGGCTCGCGCAGCCCAGGAGCAGACTCCCACAGAAGGCCAGGGTCACGGACAAAGAGACGATTCGCTTCACAACGATACCTCCTTACCTCAGGCGCGGGCACTCTACACCTTGGATTGACCGTTCGTAAAGCCATCCGAGTGCAAAGGTCCGGGCATGCGCACCCGGAGGTGGACAGCCGGGCCCATCAAGGGACCCGATGCGTGTGCGCATCTGCTCACGTTTTCCAGAAAGCCTGGTGCAAGCCCCATATGGGTGGGCTATTATCGACGCCAGTGCGGATTGCACTGTGACGATAGCCTCCGAGCGAGCACGCGCCGGGAGCGGCTACAGGCGGCCCGGCTGCGGCGGGCTCGGGCTCGGACTCACGGGAGTCGATCATGGGTTCAAAATCTGCCCGACTAGTGTTTGTCATACTATTGCTGACCGCCCTTGGGGCGGGCTGCATGAGTCCCTACTCAGAGATACCTCGCTACGATCCCGACAATCCGCAGTTTCATTGGCTGCGAGACAGAGGGAAGAGCATGGACGGACAAGTCGCGGGCCCGGCGCTTGGCGGCGGTGCGGACGACGCGGACCTATGGGTACGAAACCGCATAACCCGCGTCACCAGGATACGCTACCGCAAAGGAGTGACCACGCTTACCTACTGAGCGCCGTCGAGGAAGTCCTTGAAACCGGACGGCTCGTGGCGACCGAAACAGATTGTCTCCAAGGTCGCCGTACCGACACGCTCTCCCATGCGCGCCCGGCACACGGTGTGGACGTGGATATGCTTGTAGTCGAGAGGGTCGATCTCATCCATCTTCCATGACTCGCCGCCGATCACCTCTTCACCTTTCCAAATAGCGTGGCCCCACTCGGGATGCTGATAGCCGATGGCCAGCATCTGGAATCTCAGCATCGGCTCCAGAGTCGTCACGTAGGTCTCGCCTTCTGCCGAGACGAACTCGAGCTCGGCGCCCTGTGGACGCCGCGTGTCCTTCTCCCAGTCGATGCGATGTTTGACGGATGCCATCTCCTGCCGCTCGGGGTTCTCGCCGCGCGGAACCTCTTCCACCGTCGAGTACTTGGGTAGGATAGAGGCACTCAATTGCGTGGAGGTGCCGTCACGGTCCTCAAAGGTGCCGAACTGGGTGCATACGTCGTCGAAGTGCACCGTGCACCATACCCAGTACACACCCGGGTCGGTGCTGAGCAGTCCCGGTGCGCCGCCCTGCGGCTCGCCGACCGGACGAACACCCCAGGAACGATCGCGAACCCCCAGCGTTTGGGTCGCTTTCACCTCCGTGCGCACGCCGCCAACCGAGAAATGTCCCTCCCAGACACCGAACTGGGTAAACCGCGTGGTGTCCATGATGAGGTGGCCACCATCGTACATCTCGTTCTTGGGCTCCTGCGTGGGCGCGCTACGGGCGCTGAAGGTGAGATCGCATTCGATGCCGGTATCGTTGGGTCCGACCCGAACACGAACGACGCGCATCGGGCGGACGATCTCGATAGTCATCGGCCCGATCTCATTCTCCGTGCGCTCGCGAGGGTCGCGCCGGGACGCGTGAAAGCAGTGCTGGACGCCGTCCACCACGACGCTGAAGTGACCGTCCATCACACTGCGGTTCGGGTAGAGGCCGAAGCCGATCTCGAAGATGAAGCCCCCGTCCTTGTCGTAACCGTTGAACCAGTAGCGATCGTAAAAGTTGCGATCGCTCTGTGAGGGTTGGTTGACGGGTACAGCGGCCTGGTGAATCGGGTAATCGTCGAAATCGGATATCATCCTCGTCTCCTTTGCCGACGGCCATGCACGGACCGGCCCGCACGGGCTGCCAGCTATCGACGCAAGATGCCCAATACACCGGTGTATGGAAAGGCGCGCCGGCGGGGCGGCGCTCGATCGAAGCTAGATCAACACCCCGTTGTGCGTGAGAAAAGAGTGTACGTTGCTGCGGCGGCGGCGTGCTTCGGTTCCACGCAAGCCGTCGGCGGCGACGAACTCGGCGAGTTGTCGGACCACTTCTTCACGGCGCTTCTTGGCGGTGAAGCGCTCGCCGGTGGCCTTGCGGCGCAGGAAGCAGAACGCGACTAACTCGTCGGGGTCCTTGCCAATGAACTCACAGAAGGACACGAGTGTGGCAAGTTTCTCGGGATCCTCCGACAAGGGATCGCCGCCCCACTGCTCGCGCAGCGAGGCGGCCCAAGCCGTCACACTCTCATAGCTCTCGGTGGGATTGGCCAGCGGCACGCGCTACTCCGGCAACCCGAGCTTGCGGGCAAGATCGCGGACTTCCTCCTTGCGGTCTGGCAGCGGTGCCGGCGCCTGGATCATGTTGGCCTTCTCGAGCTCGGCCACCACGGCCTCGTCGCGACGGAACGGGTTTCCGACCTTGCCCTCGGAGTAGAGATCCTCGAAAGGCGGTCGCGGGCGCTGCCCTCCGGCCTCGCGCGACTCGAGAGGGTAGCCGAGGTTCATGACGTAGTGGGGAATCCAGTCGTCGGGAACGTCGAAGGCTTCCTTGGCAACAAGGAAATTGAACGCCGTCCAGCAGGCGCCCAAGCCTTCGTTGTAGGCCATGAGCAATCCCTGAGTGGCCGCACCGCCGGTGTCGAAGGCGACCGCCACCGGGTACTCCGGGCTCTTGCTCAGAGGATCGAGGAGCTGCGGCCATACGAATTCATCGACGAAGCGGTGGCTCCAACCGTGACTCGGGGTGAGCGCACCGACATCGATGAGCTGTTTGGGGCTGGCGCCATGGTCGCGCTGGAGCACCGAAAGATCGGCGTAACAGTAGATGTGCACCGGGGCCAGTTCCATGATCACCCCGGCCACCGGAAGCTTCAGCGCTTCCAGGGTCTCGTCGTCGAGCTCGTCGCGATAGACGACGATTGCACGCAGCCAGTGCGCGTTCATCGCGCATGAGGCAACGCGCATCGCCTCCAGGATCTTCTGTATCTTCTCGCGCTCGACCGGCCGGTCGGGATCGAAGTAACGAATCGAGCGGCGAATCCCCAAGACTTCCATGAACTCCATAGCTGTCTCCTTTCGACGTCCCGCCGGCGGACGCATCGTTTCGGACAGCGGCCACCGAGACCGCCTGCTGCCGGTTACTGTCGCTTCCTAACTGTCCCCGCCCGTGATCGCGTCGAAGCTGGCCAGGAAACGTTGCTTGGCCCAGCCTTCCGTATGCGGCGACATGTGCAGAATCAGTGCGTTCAGCTCGGAAAACATCCACTTGCCATCGACCTTGCGGTAGCGGTCCATGTAGCGCCCGGCGCTGGTCACGGCCTCGCCGGTGTCCTTGTCGAGCGCCGTCACTTCGAAGTAGCAATCCCCCGAACCGCTGTCGCCGTCGAGCACTATCCGGTGATTATGGATGGTGTGACTCATGTCCCCCAGGATCGTGGGTACCATGCCGCCCATGAAGGCCATGACCTCCTCCGATCCCTCCGCGATCATCAGCACCGTGCCGTCGCCGTCGTCGGCCATGCGAAAGTCGCAGCGGGCGTCCTCGGTGAAGCACTGGCTCACGAGCTCATCGAAGCGGCCGCCATCGACCAAGAAGCAGTAAGTCGCACGCAGCTCACGAATTCCCTCACGATCTTCGAGTGCGCGAATCCTGTCTTCCAAATTGTCCGCCATCGTTTTACTCCTTGATTCCCGGATCTGTCTCAATTCCGCACTGACGCGGAGATGCCATCGCCGATCATGTCCGGCCGCAGTAGATGATGCGGCAGCCCTCTCGAGCTACAGCAGCGCCGCGCCAATTTGCGTTAGCAGCGCGTTCTCGCCGTCGGCAATGGTGAAAGACGTCGCGTCACGCAGGAACATCTCCACCGGGTACTCCTTGGTCATGCCGTTGCCACCGTGAAGCTGCACGGCCAGCGTACACACCTCGAGGGCGGAGTTGGTGCAAAAGACCTTGGCCGCAATCGAATGCTGCAGCACAGCCTGCTCACCGCCAAGCAGTTTACTGACGTTGTATATGTAGGCCCCCCGCGACATCGCGCGCGAGGCCTGCACGAGCTGGAACATGCGGAACAATCGTGAGCGCACCGACTGGTGCTCGAATATCGGCTTGCCCCCCTGCACCCTCTCCTTGCAGTACTCCAGGGTGCAATCGTAAGCGGAGCGAGCAAGCCCGGTCGCTATGCAGCTCACACCGGCATTGAAAATACTCAAGTGCGCGTCCATGTAGATGCCGCAGAGATCGGGACCCAGCACCATCCAGCGCTTGGGGATTCGCACGTCGTCGAAGAAGATCTCTCCCTGCGGCAGAGAGCGGCAGCCGTGCTTGTCGAGCGAGGGCCCGCGCGAGATGCCGGGCAGGTCGAGCGGCATGACGCAGATAGCACCCCTGGCAAAGCTGTCCTCTCCCGCAATCTGCAGGTTGAGCATCGCGTGGGTGGCAATCGGCCCGTTGGATACCCACGCCGATTTCTGGCCGTTGATGATCCAGTCGTCGCCGTCGGCACGGGCCACGAGCTGGCCTTTGACCTTGACGGCCAGGTCCGGGCTCACTGCCGCAAGCGTATCCGAACCGTGGTCCGGCTCGGTGATCGCCCAGCAGCCGATGATCGAGCCGTCGCTCGAACCGTAATAGGGAGCCGCAAACTCCTCGATGGACTCCGCGTTCTGCGAGCCCAGGGCCGTATCGGCGTGCGTGGAGCTCAGAAAGATGACGCCGGCAACGCCAACGCTGCCCCAGGCCAGCTCCTCGAAGACCATGTGGCTTACCAGCGGCGGTAGCTCGAGGCCGCCCAGTTCGGCCGGGCCGGCCGCCCGCGTATAGCCGAGCTCCGAGGCCTGCTTCAATACGTCGAAGAGCGGCGAGCCGTCGGCGATGACCTCCTCGGGCGTCATGCGGTCGAGCGCTATGCCGGTCGGTCGCAGAACCTCCGCGGCAAACTTGTGGGCGGCGTCACGGATCTCGCGCTGCTCATCGGTAAGTGAAAGGTCGTAGTCTAGATAGCTCATCGTTTTCCTCCAGCAACGTTGGCGGCCGGGCCTTCGGTCACTTGTTCTTTATCTCAATGAAACGGGTCTTGTGAGCGCTGCGCTCGAGAACGTTCGGGTCGAGCCATTCGATCTCGGGCGTTACCTTCAGTCGCTCCTTCATGGTTCTCAAAATTTCTGCTTCGAGCTCGGGAATGGCCGATTCGGGAGTCTGCTCGCCGCGCTCCACCCTGAGCTTTAGCGGCGGCACCACGCGAGGCGGCGGCTCGTCGAGGGCGATGCGGAACTCGCCTGTAACCCGCGGGATGAAACCGGAGACGACGCTGTCTATGGCCGCGGGATAGACGATCACGCCCTTCACCTTGAGCATGTCGTCTACGCGCCCGACTATGCGATAGCGGAAACCGGTGGCCCCGCACGGACACGGTGAGACGGTCACCTGATGGATGTCGCCAAGCGTGAGCCGCGTCCAGCCGAAGCCACCGCCGATGAGCGTGGTGAACACCGCCTCGCCTTCGGCGCCGTCGGCAAGCGGAATCGGCTCCTGGGTGTGAGGATCGATCAGCTCGTAGAGGGAGAGATCGTCGGCAATCCAGTGCATACCCTGGTACTCGGGATGATCGCACGAAACCCCGAAGCCGGCGCCGGCATCGTATAGCTTGGCCCCGTAGGCAGACTCGAGCCGTTGCCTGACCTCGGGGATGCCTGCGCCCGGCTCGCCCCCGCACATCAGGATGCGAATGCCGAGTGAAGAGATCGGCTCGCCAAGGATCTCCGGCGCACGCTCGATCATGTGCTCGGCCAGGGAAGGCGTGCACGAGAGCACGTTGCCACCGAAGAAGCGCGCGGTTTTCAGTATTCTGGCCACGCCGCCTTCGGCGCCGACGGGAATCTGCATGGTGCCGTCATCACGGCTGGTCTGAAGCGGCGGTACCCCGGCCAGGAACATCGAGAGAGCGAATGCGTGAACCAGGCGGTCGCCGGGACGAACGCCCATGCGCCAGCGGCCGCGTTGCAGATACTCGCCCCACAGCTCGTCGATGTCCACGCGTGTCAGCGGGTAGGGCTGGGGGTCACCGGTGGTCCCCGAGGTAGCCGCCATGCACACGAGCTCGCTCAATTCGACCGGCAGCGTCTCATCGAGGAAGCGGTAGACGTCGTTGTCGCACTCCTCCATGAGGTCGCGGTAGTCGGCCTTGGTAAACGGCGGCAGCGCAGCCGGCCAGTCCTCTACGGCCTTGATGTCGGCTGGACCCTGGACGCCCCGCTCCTCCATGCGACGGCGGAAATACGGCGCATGGGCGAACATCTGTGCGACTCTCTCGCGCAAGCGCTCGAGCTGGATCTCGCGCATGCGCTCGCTGCCAAGGATGGTCTCAAACTCTTCGTTCCAGTAGCGACGCTCCGACATTACAGACTCTCCCCTGGCCGGGACCCTATACATGACCCCTTGCCGCAATAGAGCCAAGCCGGAGGCCGGGAAATCCTTGTGGAGAAAGGAGGTGGGTGAACTTCAGGGCCGGCGCGGCGGAATGGCGACGGCGCGAGAGGGGGCGGCCGCCGTCACTGGTCGCCAAATTCGAGGTAGTAGGTATCGCAACTGGGGCCCGTGTCGCGGCTGACCCTCACGTATGCCCAACCCGACACTTTGTCCGGGCATCGAGCGTCAAGCTTCACCGTCTCATCGACATCCAGGTACTGCGCGCTGCAGCACCCGAACAAACCATCCCTGTGGCATTGGTCGGACCCCAGCTCACAAGCGTAGTCTTCCCAATCGTCGTAAACGCTGCCGACGTCACACTCGAACGTTATGAACAGATCGTAGTCCGAGCCGGAAGGGATCGAAGAAAGGTCGGCACGCGGATCGACGCTGTAGGGGGCAGGCATGTCCGTTATGTGAAACTTGAACCAGTCCTCCCGGTCGGCCTGCGGGTGCAAGGTCTGATAGATATCGTGCGTGGGATAGAGGTCCGTGTCGAGGACCTCGGAATATGGAGCCGCCTGCGCCTTGGTGTCGTTCGGCTCGTTGCTGTCGGTGAGCGGAGTGCCTATGCAGTCACCGCCCGTGCACATATCGGCCGTCGTGCACGGGTCCTCGTCGGTGCAGGGCGAGCCGTACGGGTCCCATCCGGCGCAATTGTTTGCGTTCTCGTCACACGACTCGGAGCAATTCCAATCGCCATTCGGTCCATGGCACGGGTCGCCGGCTTCGTCGCAGACTCCATTCAAGCAGAATGCCGGCCATACACCGGTGCAAAACAGGCCGTCGTCACAAGGCTCGCCATTCAAGTCCCACCCGTTGCAGTTATCGGCGTTCTCATCGCACATCTCGGAGCAATCGCCGTCATTGTCCGAACCGTCACATGGGTTGCCGGTGTGGTTGCTGCAATTGCCGCCGCTGCACGTGTCGGCGCCATTGCAGAACACATTGTCGTCGCAGGCCGACCCGTTGGGGTCGGGACCGCATCGGTCGAGATTCTCGTCACAGGTCTCGGAGCAGTCGCCATCGCCGTCCGGCCCTTCACACGGGTCGCCGGTGTGGTCGTAGCAGGCGCCAGCGTCGCATTTGTCCGAGCCGGTGCAGAAGTTGCCGTCGTCGCAGGGCGAGCCGTCCGGGTCGGGACCGCATCGGTCGAGCTCCTCATCGCAGGTCTCGGAGCAATCGCCGTCACCGTCCGAACCGTCACATGGGTCACCGGTGTGGTTGGAACAACTCCCATTAACGCACGTGTCGAATCCGTTGCAGTAGAAAAGATCTACGCAGGGAGAATTGGTGGGGTCGTTGGCTGTGCAAGTGTCGGTCGCCTCGTTGCACGACTCCGAACAGTCCAGGTCAAAGTCCGGGCCCGGACAGGGGTTGCCGAG
>PIVZ01001199.1 GCA_003354045.1 bacterium | reverse complement strand
CAGCTCGGCACACTCGATATGGTGCTCGGCGCAGGCGTCGCGTAGCTTTTCCGCCCACGACTGCAGCTTGGCGCGATACTCGTTGGCAATGACCCAGGGTTGCGCGATCACTTCCTCGCCGCTTTCCAGGTCGACAAAGCCGAGCTCTTCAGAGTAGGGGAACGTCCGTTCGTGCTCGTCGAGAAGGTGAAAGACGATCACCTCGTGCTTCCTGTAGCGGAAATGCTTCAGCGCCTTGATGACCCGCTCCACATCATCCATCAGGTCGGAGAAGATCATGATGAGGCCGCGGCGGCGGATGCGCTCCGCCATCCCGTGCAGGCAGCTGCCGACGTCGGTCACCTTGCCCGGCTGCAACCGGTCGAGTTCACGCAGCAGAATCTTCAGATGCTTGCGCGCGGCCCGCGGCGGCACGTAGCGCCGGATCTCGTCGTCGAACAGCACCAGTCCCACAGAATCTTGCTGGTGCAGGAGCAGATAGGAGATCGAGGCGGCGAGGTACTTGGCGTACTCGAGCTTCGAGATCAACCCCTCGCTGTGAAACGTCATCGAGCGGCTGACGTCGATCAGCAGGTGCGTGCGGAGATTCGTCTCCTCCTCGTACTGCTTGATGTAGTGCCGGTCCGTCTTGGCGAACACCTTCCAGTCGATGTCGCGAATCGGATCTCCAGGCATGTACTGCCGATGTTCGGCGAACTCCGACGAGAAGCCGTGATACGGGCTCCGGTGCAGGCCGGTCAGGAAACCCTCCACCACGAGCTTCGCCTTCAGGTCGAGCTTCCTCAGCCGCGAGATGGTGATCGGGTCGAGGTATTGACGCT
>PIVZ01001198.1 GCA_003354045.1 bacterium | reverse complement strand
GTGAACTCCCCGATCGACTCACGCCGCACCCCGACCTCGGTCATGCCGTACGAATCGACCGCCATCTCGTCGAGCTCTTCACGCGGGATGCCGACGCGCTCGGCGGTCGCGGTCAGTGCCTTCTCGATCCCTTTCAGCGCCGTACGGAACTTCACTCGTACTTTCAGTAGCGCGAGCTGACTGACGCCCTCCATGCCCGGCGTGGTCCCGAGCGCCCAAACGCAGGCGTTGCCGATCTTGACGGCACGCGACCCGATTCCCGGCACCTTCTTGTAGGCGCTGATCGCCAAAGCCGTCAGCGCTCTGGGAAGGTCCTTGCTCTCGCAAAGCGTGCAGCACCAGACGAAACCCTTGAGGATGTCGGCGTTCACATCGCAGATCATCAGATTGGGATTCGGCTCCCACTCCGACCATGTCTGAACGACTGCCGTACGAGGCTTGTCCACCAGCGGGAACCAGCCGAGCAGACGCCTCTCAAACTCCTCCCCTCCGACGGCGTCGATCAGCGGCTCCGCGGTCTTGCTCCATTTCTTTGACGGTTTGCTGCCGGAGGCGGTTAGGCAGTGCCCCATCAGGGCTTCCCAGCAAGCAGTCTGTTCGGGCGGCATCGCCTCGAGGGCGGCCAGTGCCTGGTCGGACCATGCTTCGCCAGCCTCGATGGGAATACCCTCATCGTCCCCCAGTAGCGAGTGGATCCGCCGCGCGAGGTTCCGTCCCTCCGACCCGCTCGTCCGGCGTGACAGGCGCCGCGCCACCGGCCTGAGCCTGCGCACGAGCTTCCGTGGCACCTCTTCGCGCTGCGCTAATAGCTCCGCCGCCCGG
>PIVZ01001197.1 GCA_003354045.1 bacterium | reverse complement strand
GGCGTGCGGTCGGTGAATGCCCTGACGCTGGTCGTCCCGCCGGCGATCTATCGCATGTTCGGCAAGGCTGAGGCATGAGCGGCGTCGGTCGAGTTCTCGAACAAGGCACGGTGGCGGGAGGCGGCCGGTTGCGTACGATCACTTGAGCAGTACGAGTTTCTTCGCCGAGCTGTATCCCGGCGCCTCGAACTGGTAGAAGAAGACGCCGGAGCTGACCCGTCGGCCCCGGTCATCGCGGCCGTCCCAGACGACCTGGTATTCCTCCGGCGCGCCCTCCTGGACCTCATCCACCAGGGTGCGCACGAGGCGACCGCCTACGTCGAAGACCTTGAGATACACGTGACCGATCTCGCCAAGCGAATAACGAATCACCGCCTGCGGATTGGCGGGATTCGGCCGCGCGCCGACCAGCCGCGTCGAGAGCGCCGGCGCTCCACTCGCATCGGCCACGCCGATCGGCGCACCGATCGGCAGGTTGGCCCAGGCGAACAGATCGGAGAGCAGCTGCGCCGGCGAGGCTGCATCGCCCCCCAGCCGCCAGTCGGAGAAGAGGCACTCATCACTGCAATCGAGCTCCCGCAACTCCAGGTAGGCAATTCCTGTGGCCACCGAGCGCCGGCACTGATTGAGGCCCGCGGCCTTCCGGACCATCGCTGCCCACCCGGGCATGTTGACATCATCGGAACAATCGACCGGGCTGTTGCCTCCCTCGAGCGAGTTCACATAGCTGGCCACGGTCTCGCCGCCGTTGATTGGTGTGAGCACATCGGCCGGGAAGTTGTCCGGGCAGCCGGTACCGAAGATCTGACCATCGAAGCGAAA
>PIVZ01000576.1 GCA_003354045.1 bacterium | reverse complement strand
CACTGCGCCGAGTTCAGCAGAGACGCCGACGCCGAGCATTTCCAGGCCGGTTGTCAGGTGATGTACGCCTGGCTGACCCACGCGGCTATTGGCCGTGCCGAGCAAAGTCGGGAACATGGCGCCGCCGCCGTCCGGAGCGTCACCGTACTCGCCGAGCGGCGAAGCCCCCGGAGGGCCGCCTGGTCCTGGACCGAGCGAGCCACCCATGATGCTGAGGCCGCCGAACACGCTGCAGTCCGCGCCGCTGGGCGGCCATCCTGCGCTCGCACCGGCAACGACTCCCAGGCCGTTGTAGCCGACGCACGGAGCGACGTTGATCGCGACCATCCCGCCGGGAGACCCGATGCACGGGCCGAACGGTATGACAGCGACCCCAGCCGCTAGTGGGAGGGGAAGGTTGCCGCCCGTGGTCGTCACGATCACGCCACCGGGTGACGGCATGAAGCCGGTAAAGGTACCTGGCAACGCGACGGGCGTGACGACGCCGCCCGAGATGACGTAGACGTTGGCGGCGGTGGGCACGACGACCCCGGAAACGGTCCCGTTGGTCCACGACAGGGGCGCGGCCACGATCGCGGCCGGGATGGGGAACGTGGACTGCGCACCGCCCAGAACGCACTCGATCGCCGGCGCGGTAGTCTCGACGCAGAGCTCACGACCGATGGTGATTCCGAAGTTGCCGCTGCACGTGGCCATCAATGCCGCGGAAACAGGCGGCGCACCGAGCAGGAACGAGCCCACCACGCCGCCCATGACGGCGCTGATGTGCGTGTCGGTGATCGCGAAGGTGTCGGCAACGAAAGTCGCGGGCAACAGCCAGACGCCGGAGCAGGCGCTGCCGCCGCAAAGCATCGTCGCACCCGGCACTGGAAAGCTGGTCAGCGCCCCGCCGAAGAAGTTGTCGACGGCGGGCGCACTCGTGAGCATGTTGGTCTCGGTGATGAGCGGGAGCCCCACATTGGTACCGCCGTAGTTTATGCCGCTGGAGGCAAAGCAGAGGCCTGCTCCGAATTCGACCCCGAGAGAGTTAGGCGCGGTTTCGGTGAATATCGTGGTCCCATCGATGGGTGTCACGGCGTTCGGAAGGCTGATTGTCCCGCCGCAGTTATGGGTCGCTCGTGCAGGTGTCGGACTGAGCGCCAAACCGGTGACGAGGAGTAAAGCAATAAAAGGGAACAGAGCGGCGTTGCCCGCTCGCTCGAAGCTCTGGTGTCGCATCTCGAACCTCCGTTGTGGCGTCTCGCGGTGCCGCAGTCCGAACCAGATCGGTCACAAGAATTGAGACTGCGCGGGCGAAGCCGGCGAGGTGCGCCTACCGGCAGCACCTCCCGTGCTCATCATGGCCTCTATGGTCGTGGAGATCGTACAATACGCCGGCTGACTCGGGGGTGTCAACGGCGAAATCGGTGGGTGTCCGATCGGTGGTCGTGCGATCAGTGGGATCAATGAATGTCGGCGCCTCAGCCACGCTCGAGTCGGCCCTCGGTGATCGTGAGCACCTCGACCATGCGCTCCAGCGCCGTACCCAGGTGCGGCGCTGGAAAGGAATGCAGCACGATCTCCTTGGCCAGAAGCGCGGCCAGGTAGCGAAGCTTGCGCTTGGGCGTTTCCGAGGCGGCACGAAAGTCGGGATGCCCGGCGTTTACCTCCCACTTGCTTCCGCTCATGCGCGAGCGCCAGTCACTCTCGGGCTCATCGACGAAGACCGGCTCGGGGATGCCGCTGCGGCCGGCCTCACCGGCATCGAGGGCTTCGACGATCTCGACCTCGGCGGATGCCTCCACGGTACGCGTGTCCTCAGTTACAGTGGCCACGACCGTCACATTCGCCGGCTCGGAGCCGGCCTGCAGGACGGCCGTCCTTTCGCCTTCGGCCTCTATGCCTTCGCCGCCGGCGCCCTTGGATAGCTTCCAGCTCACATCGAGCGGCCGCGTTATCTTGAGTCCGGAGGCGTCGCTGGCTTCGACGCGCAGGCGCCTGCGGCCGAGGCGCCCGACTTTGGTCTTGGCCGGCACGATGGAAGCCGTCACCAGCGGACCGGCCATCGGGAGCTCCGCCGGCGACTCACTATTGGCGCTGTCGCCCTCGGCCACTGACAGGCCGTCGGGGAGATCCTCCACGGATGAACCGGCACCTTGCCCGGCAGGCTCGGCTCCACCGTCCGACCCCGGTGCACCCGAACCTCGGCCGGAGGTAAGAGCCAACCCACGCTTACGCAGAACCTCGAAGAAGTCGTACTCGGGCGCCCGGCGCGGGACCTCACGAAACGCACGCGCTAGCTGGCGGAAGACGTTAGCCTCGATCTCTGCATCGGCCCGCGCCTCGATGGCCGCCAGCACTGCCGTGAGCTCGGGCTCGAGACGGCGCACGGCGGCAACGAAGGCCGCAGCCGCGGCATTCGGCACCACAGCGCGGCGCGCACCGGGGGAAACTTCGAAGTCAGAGAAATCGAGAACACCAGTGAGCCGCCGGTCGTTCCACGGCGGCCGGTCGAAGTCGCCGATATCGAAGTCCGTGAGCGCATCGTAGACGACCGTGCCCGCCTGCGAGATCGCGACCCGGCCGCTCTCGGAAGCCCCTGCCGGCAATACGTAGAGCTCTACCTTTACGGCAGCGTGACTCGCGGTCGGTAGCTCGGCTGGCAACGATAGCCGCTCTCCTTCGAAGCGCCTTGGAACGACTTCGAGCGCTTTCGGTGCTCGCCCCCTTGCGATGCGGTCGTACACCGTCACCCGCGGCTCATGCGCGAGAAGCTGACCCCGAAGCTCGCTGCCGAGAAACTCGGCAGCACGTCGCGCACCCAGGCTGTTGAAGGCCGGGCGGTGGAGCTCGCGGATCACAATCTCCGTCCAGTTTTCCTCGACCGGCAGACGACCGGTCACGCGCTCGATCTCGTAGTTCGCAGAGTCCTCGTGCATGCGTAGAAGCATCGCCGGCTGGCCGGCCACTTTCGAGCGCATCTCGAGCACACGGCCGATAGACCAGAAGCCGAGCAGCCCGATGCCGTACTTGCCTTGCATCATCAGCTCGCGGCGCTGCTCGGGAGTGAGGTCGCGCTTGCGCGAGTGGCCGATGTGGGTGGCGATGTAGGCCAGCGCATCTTCGCGGCCCATCTCGGGAATCACGCCCTCGCCGTCGTCGAGAATGCGTAGCTCGACGAGCTTGGCCCTGCGCTGGCGGGTAATCCGGATGTTCGGCGCCCGCGCATCAAGCGAATTCTGCACGAGCTCGGCCAGTGCTTTGCGCGGATCCGGCTGCGAGCGGGCCAGCCAACGGATGAGCTCGAAGGGATCGGCCGCGCGCACCCGCCCCGTACGCACCGTGGCCTTGCTGGCCTTTTTGCGTGGTTTCTTCTTCTTCGAGGAAGACTTCGAGGTAGCTCTTGCCA
>PIVZ01001196.1 GCA_003354045.1 bacterium | reverse complement strand
CGGGATGAAGATTGGGCCGCTGGCCGGGATGCCGGTCGTTCGCGACCTCGTTGTCGATCGCGCCGCGTTCTTCGAAGCGCTGCGCGAGCTGGAGCTCTACATACCGGAACAAGAAGACACCACCGAGCCGCAGCAACTCCAACAGTCGGAGACGCAAAGGAGCCTGCTTGGCTGCGTCGAGTGCCTGGCGTGCAACACGACCTGCCCGGATTACGACTTCGAAGGCAACCCTCTGGCAGGGCCTTACGTGTTCACCAAACTCGCCCAGCTCCATCTCGACTCGCGCAACACGATCGACCGCCACCGCCAGGCCCAAGAGCTTGGACTGGAGGCCTGCCTGGAATGTGGGAAGTGTCGCTGCATCCACGGCATCAACCTCCAACGCGACGTCTTCGGCGCGCTATCGGCGGACTGAGCCCTGAAGTCGTTAACGTCCAACGCTACGTCTTCGGCGCTCTGTCGGCAGACTGGACCCTGGAATCACTAACGTCCAAGGCGACGTCTTCGCCGCTCTGTCGGCAGGCTGAAGCCTGAAATCGTTAACGTCCAACGCGACGTCTTCGGCGCGCTGTCGGCGGACTGAACCCTAGAATCGATAGCCCGGTTGAGCAGTACCCGCGGAGTCCCGCCGGGCGTCCGACTCACGCTCGAGCGCCGCCAATGTAGACGTCCCCTTTGAGCTGCATGAGCGGCTCGAAACCGTTGCGCAGGCCGAGCTTCCAGTAGACACCATCTGGCGCGCGGCCTTGGACCTCGATCCGATGTTCGTGGATGCCGTGTTGGTGGTGCTCGCCGCACACCGAGATGCGATTCTCTTGCTCG
>PIVZ01000050.1 GCA_003354045.1 bacterium | reverse complement strand
GATTGTGATGGCATCCATCTGCTCGAGGGCATAGGCCATACGCAGCCCTCACTGGCCGACCTCGCGCCTGTAGGCCCAGGCGTTTCCCGAGCCCGGCAGGGCAGGCCCGACCGGAGGATCCTTGAGGTCGGCGCCGGCCGAGAAAGCCCGGCCATTTCCCCGCACTATCACCACGCGTAGCTCCGATCGGCGGTCGAACCAGCGGGCGGCCTCGGCAATTTCCTCGAGCATCGTGGCTCCGATGGCGTTGAGCCGTTCGGGCCTGTTGAGCGTCAGGCGGCCCAGCGGCCCATTTATCTCGACCGTCAGGGTCGTGAATTCGGGTGCCGGATGCTCGCTGGGACTGGAATCGGACATGGTCTTGCCTCCCGTGTCGGGCGTCTTGGGGCGGTCCGCTGCCCGGGTCGATGCGGACGAGTATTGCAACCGCGCCCGCTGAGACAAGACGGAAGCCGCCGCACGTGGAGCACTATGCGCACAATTTGCCTTGACTAACTCGAAAAACTCGCTGCAAATACTCGCCTCGAAGTGCACATTCCCCTATAAATACAGGCTAGCGTCATGGGCGGGGTGTCCGTGGCGACAAGACAAAGACCGAACAGATCGGAGGATATATGGCAAAGAAAGCTGCGGCGCTCGAAAAGCCGCTGACCAAATCTCAGCTGATGGCTGCGATTGCCGAGGATACCGGATTCACCAAGAAGGACGTCGCGGCGGTAATGGAGTCGCTGACCAAGTGCATCGTCAAGCACTTGAAGGCACGCGGCCCGGGTTCCTTTACGCTGCCGGGTATGGCCAAGTTCACGGCCGTGAAGAAGCCTGCTCGTAAGGCCCGCAAGGGTATCAACCCGTTCACGGGTGAAGAGATCATGATCAAGGCCAAGCCGGCCAGCCGTGCGGTCAGGATCCGCGCCCTGAAGGCTCTGAAAGACTCGGTCTGATTGGTTCTCTGATCTGCCGAGGAGCGGGAAGAAGGCGGATACGACGCTCATTCCCGCTCCCGGCAGATGTTTTTCCGGACATCTGAAGCCGACGCTCACGAAGCTTCTGCCGCAAGCGGCCGAGGGCTGTGTCGGCGTTTGTCTAAGCCCGCATAGGTCACCAGCGCCTCTGCTACGACGGCCTGGTGACCCACGCGGGCTGGCTGTTGACAAGTCGGCGTTCCTCGACCACTCGTTGGTGAGGAAGTGACGACATGTTCCATCTTACAGACGACCTGAGAATCGATCAGCTGCGGCCGCTCATAGCGCCGGCGATTCTGATGGAGGAGCTGCCGATATCCGAGGTGGCCTCCGCCACGGTGGCCGAGGTGCGCACCGTAGCGACGCGGATCGTCAAGGGCGAGGACGATCGTCTACTGGTGGTTGCCGGACCTTGCTCTATCCACGACGTGGAGGCGGCCGTCGAGTACGCCGGCAAGCTGGCGAAGTGCCGCGAACGTCTGGCCGACGACCTCTGCGTCCTGATGCGCGTTTACTTCGAGAAGCCGCGCACGACGGTTGGCTGGAAGGGGCTCATCAACGATCCACGCCTCGACGGCAGCTTCGACATCAACCACGGCCTGCGTCTTGCCCGCGGCCTGCTTACCGACCTCGCCGACATGGGCGTGCCGGCCGGCTGCGAGATGCTCGACACGATAAGTCCGCAGTTCATTGCCGACTTGATCGGATGGGGCGCGATCGGTGCGCGAACCACCGAGAGTCAGGTGCACCGTGAGCTGGCCTCGGGGCTCTCGATGCCGGTGGGCTTCAAGAACGGCACTGACGGCAACATCCAGATCGCGATCGATGCGATTCGCGCGGCCGCGCACGCTCATCACTTCCTGTCGGTCACCAAGCAGGGGCTTTCCGCCATCGTTTCGACCAAGGGCAACGACGTGTGCCACGTGATCCTCAGGGGGTCCGCCGACGGGCCGAACTACGCGGCCGAAAGCATCGCGGAGGTGTGCGGGGCGCTTGATAACGCCGGCCTCGGGGCGCGCGTCATGGTGGACTGCAGCCATGGTAATAGCCGTAAGGATTTCTCGAGACAGCCGGCCGTGGCCGCCGATCTCGGCAGGCAGGTTGCCGCGGGCTCGCGCTCGATCTTCGGCGTGATGATAGAGAGCCACCTGATCGACGGGCGTCAAGACCTCATCGATCCGAACGCTCTTCGTTACGGACAGAGCATAACCGATGCTTGCCTATCCTGGGACGCCACCGAGCCGGTCCTCGAGGATCTCGCCCGCGCCGTCCGAGAGCGTCGCAAGGCAGGCAGCCGCAAGGCAGGCAATTGATCCGGACACTCGAGGTCCGCCAATCACGTACATCGGTGGCAATCGCCCGAATGAGCTGTGCCCGGTAATTACGAGCATCGGCGGCGTGGCTGCGAGCATCGGCGCCGTGGCTACGAGCATCGGCGGCGTGGCTACGAGCATCGGCGGCGCGGCTACGAGCATCGGCGGCGCAGCGCAATCACACGCATCCGCTGCACCCGGGCACGGGCTTTTGCTTAGTATCGGGTTGCTCGTAGACTCATCCCCATGAGCTACGATCCATTTTCTCGAGGACCTTTCCCCGTGGGCGTGCGCACGGCGGAGCTGAGTGATTCCGAGCGCGACCGCTACCTGCCGGTGGAAGTCTGGTATCCGGCAACCGATGCCTACTCCGGCAAGGACTTGGACGAGGGCAGCAAGGATGAGTTCGAGGCCATTCCCGGCTTCCCGCCGGTGAGCCAGGAAGCCGTGCGCGATGCCGAGTCGCGCGACGGGAGCTTCCCGCTCGTGGCATTCTCGCACGGCTTCGGCGGTCACCGAAGGCAGACCACGCATCTATGCTGCCACCTCGCCAGCCACGGTTACGTGGTGGCCGCGGTGGACCACACCGGCAACACCATCGTCGACATGATGCAGTTGATGATGCAGACGATGAACGGCGAGCCGGAGCCGGACCCGGCCACCGTGATGGCGATGATAGCGGACATCATGCAGGCCCGCCCGCTCGACATAAGCTTCATGATCGACCGAGTGCTCGACGGAGAGGCAGCCGGGCTCTCCGCCGTCGTAGACGCAGAGCGTGTCGGTATGACGGGACACAGCTTCGGCGGCTGGACCACGCTCAAGGTGGCCGGCAGCGACGGCCGCATCAGTTGCGCGATGCCGCTGGCACCGGCGGGCGGGGCGAGCCCGTTGCCGGCAGACCCTCTGCGTGAAGCGCTCGACTTTGATTGGGGTCGCGAGGTGCCCACACTCTACCTGGTGGCCGACCGTGACACCCTGCTGCCGCTCGGTGGCATGCACGAGCTGCTCGGCCGCACCAATACCAGCAAGAAGATGGTCGTGCTCAAGGACGCCGACCACATGCATTTTTGCGACAACGTGGAGGCCACCCACGAGATGTTCCGCAGCATGCCGCCGCCGGGGGCGCTCGGCGACATGGCCCGGGCGACGCCACCGATCTCGGAGTTTTGCCCCGGCGAACAGGCCTATACCTACCTGCGTGGACTCGGGACCGCGCACATGGACGCCACGCTCAAGGGCAACGAAGCGGCGGCTGCTTTCCTGGCCGGCGACGTGCCCGCCGCGCTCGCCGCGCGCGGTGTCCAGGTAGAGGTTTTCTAGCCGGCCCGCGCCTCCACCGGCCGTGGTCAGCCGACCGGGCCAGGGTGATATATGGACTTCACGCGAGATCCGGAGCTCGAGAGCATTCACGAGGAGGCTAGCCGCCTGGCGGCCACCTTCGATGATGAATACTGGCGCGATCACGATGAGCGCCATGCTTTCGCCTGGGACTACTACAACGCCTTTGCCGAGAAGGGCTGGCTCGGCGTGCTGGTGCCCGAAGAGTACGGGGGTGCAGGCCTCGGCGTGCTGCATGCCGGCACGCTCCTGCGTGCGGTGGCCGGCAGCGGTGGCGCGATGAATGCCGCGTCCACGCTGCACCTGTCCATCTTCGGCATGGGTCCGGTGATCCACCACGGCTCGGAGGAGATGAAACGGCGCTACCTGCCGCCGACGGCCTCGGGCGAGCTTCACGTTTCATTCGGCGTTACCGAGGACGACGCTGGAACCGACACCTCGCGCATCCGTACCGTGGCCCGCCGTGACGGCGATTACTACGTCATAGATGGCAAGAAGGTGTGGAACACCAAGGCCCAGCAGGCGAGCAAGGTGCTGCTGCTGGCTCGCACGACTCCCCGCGACCAGTGTGCGAAACCGCTCGACGGCATGACGCTGTTTCTCGCCGACCTCGACCCCGACCATTGCGAGATCCACCCCATTCCCAAGCTCGGCCGCAATGCCGTCAACTCCAACGAGCTCTTCATCCAAGAGCTTCGAGTTCCGGTAACCGACGTCGTCGGCCAGGAGGGACGCGGCTTCTACCAGCTCCTCGACGGCATAAACCCCGAGCGAATCGTGATTGCCGCCGAGGGGGTCGGCATCGGACGGCGCGCCGTTGAGGCCGCCGCACGCTACGCCCGCGAGCGCATCGTCTTCGACCGGCCGATCGGTAAGAACCAGGCCATCGCCCATCCGCTTGCCGACTCCCATGCCGAGCTCGAGGCGGCCGACCTGCTGTGGCAGAAGGCCGCCTGGGCCTACGACAACGGTGAGCCGGCGGGCGCCCTTGCCAACATGGCAAAGCTGCGCGCCGCGGAGGCATCGTTTACCGCCTGCGATCGCGCCATGCAGACTCTCGGCGGCTTCGGGTATGCTACCGAGTACAACATCGAGCGCTACTGGCGCGAGGCCCGGCTCCTGCGCCTCGTGCCCATCTCGCAGGAGATGGCGCTCAACTACGTTGCTGAACACGTCCTCTCCCTCCCCAAGAGTTACTAGCGAGCAACTTCTGCGGTTGAGGATGTGATGCGCCATGGCACGTGAATATCCAGATGAGGCGAGGGTTGCTGTTGGCGTGGTCGTCATACACGACGGGCGCGTGCTTCTCGTCGAGCGTGCGCAACCGCCGAGCGAAGGGCAGTGGGCTGTGCCGGGCGGCATGGTCGAGCTCGGCGAGACACTGAAGGAAGCGGCCGAGCGCGAGGTACTGGAGGAGACGGGCGTGCTGGTGCGCGCCGGCGAGCATGTCCATACCTTCGATAGTGTAGTGCGCGACGAGGAAGGACGGGTGAAGTTCCACTACGTCGTGCTCGATCTCCTGGCCGAGTACATGAGCGGCAAGCCGGTTGCGCGTGACGACGTTCGCAAGGCCCGCTGGGTAAGCCCCGCAGGCCTCGGGGGTTTGCGGCTGAGTCGTTTCACCCACGACCTGCTGGTAAGAAAGCTCGGGTTCGGGGCTACAGATCGGCCGCAGACCCGGGCGACCTCGAGTGAGGCTGAAGAGCCCAAGCTCGACAAGTAACCACGGACTGATAGGCTCGTTTGCCAAATCCGTGAGATGGTTTGCCCTCTTCCTAGCCGGCGTGCTCGCCGGCTGCGCCGCCACGCTTCCGTTGGCCGTTGACGATGTCGAACAGCCCACGCCTGCGAGCGTCGAACAGTCTCGAAGCGAAGTCGCCAGTCGAAACCCGGCTGACGAGCTCTTCGCCATGTCGTTCTCGGCGCTGCGCCTGCGCAGCCTTCCCAACAACGGACGCGATGTGCTCGAAGAACACTGGCCGTCCGTACCCCCGTACTTCCGGGGCGCCGTGCGTGCGGTCTTTCGCCAGACCTACGACGGTGGGGCGCTCGGCATGGCAGCCAGCGTTCACTTCCGAGAGCTCTACGACGAAGAACACGGATCCGTTGCGCTCGAGTGGCTGAAGACTCCCATCGCCTTCGAGGTGAAGTTCGCGGAGGCCACGTCGCACAGACGAACCGGCGACCGGCTGGAGAAGTTCGCCGAGACGGTCGAGAACCTGGAGGACGGCGCACTTTCCGACCGGCGTCTCGAGGACATCCGGCGTCTCTCTGAGGCCACGCGTGCGTTCGAATCGAGCGTGGACCTTTCTCTGGCGCTCGGCTACGGCGTTGCGTCGCTGGTAAACGTTACCCTGCCGAAGAGCCAGCGGCGCTCCGATGAGGAACTCCGGGCTCTGGTCGAGCAGGAACGCGACCAGGTTCAGGCCGACGCGGGATATCTGGCCGCCGTGCTGGCCTCCTTGCTCTACAGATACCGTGACCTGGGCGACGAAGATCTCGATGCCTACGTCGAGTTCGCGGAGTCGGAGAGCGGCCGCTGGTATCATCGCGCCATCAACAAGGCGCTGGTCGCCGCGCTGCTCGACCAGCCACTCCGATTCGAGGAGGCGGTGGTCGCCCAGGCCGGCCAGGCCACCGCGCGAGACATGAACTTGAAGACCCTGGCGCTGCCCTCGGGCCGCACCGTGTACGTGCTCGGGTTTCGCAGCATGCCGTATCCGGGCGCCGAGGAGCTGCTCTTCAACCTGCGCTACCGCACTTCGCTGGCCCTCGAAGAGGAGAACGCCGTGCGCGAGGAGGCCGGGGAGGTGTGGGAGGCGTTGCGCCACCACGTCGAGAACACCGAGCTGAAGGTGGCCGTGCTCGAGGTCGCCGAGCCGATGCCCGGTATCGTGTTTACCAAGGCTGCGACCCGTGTCTTCTTGTTGCGCAGAGACGAGGAGGGTGATTGGCTATTTAGCGAGGACGGTTCCGAAGACATCTCGCTCGAAAAGCTTCACGGCACCATGGAGGCCCTGCGCCGCTTGCCGCCGTGACGGCGCGCCGTTCTCTCTGCGTTCTGACGTGGGCTAAGCGCCCTCACGGTCTATCCACTTGGTGACCGCCACAGGCTCGTACTCGTCGAACTGACGGAGTAGACCGGCGGCGCTTTCGTCGACCAGCACCATCGACCGGTGCTTCTCCTTGTAGAAGCGCTCGGCCACGGCGTGGTCCAAGAAATCGAGCATTTTACTCCAGTAGTCCTCTACGTTGAGAAGCCCGCAGGGCTTTGCGTGCATACCGAGCTGGGCCCATGTCAGGATCTCGAAGAACTCCTCCAGCGTGCCGATTCCGCCGGGCAGGGCGACGAATCCGTCAGAGAGGTCGTACATCAGTGCTTTGCGCTCGTGCATGGACTCGACGATGTGCAGCTTGGAGAGGTTCCAGTGGGCGACTTCTTTCTTGGCAAGTGCCTTGGGGATGACGCCGATCACCTCTCCACCGGAGGCCAGCACAGCGTTGGCCAACTCGCCCATGAGACCTACGTCGCCGCCGCCGTAGACGAGTCCTAGACTGCGGTCGGTGAGCGCCGCCGACATCTGCCCCACGGCCTCGACGTAGGCGCTGCTCGCCCCCACACTCGACCCGCAAAAGACACAGATCCTGTGCATCTTCGAGGCCTCGCGCAAGTTACACCGAGAGAGCGATCAGCCACAACGAGATGAAATAGGTAGCCAATGTCGCCATGTGGCCGTGTGGGAAGCTTCTTACAAAACGATTCCAGCCCAGAATCGACGCCGAGACGATGAGCAGTGTAGCGCCGGCAAAGCCGACGGCGGCACCGATGCCCTCGAGCTGTACCAACCGTTCCAAGGCGCGCCAGCCCATCACCGCGAGCAACAGGCCGTAGAGTATGATCGGGCCGCGGAAGTCGTCGGCCCAGGAACCTACCGCGCCGAGCATGAAGGAGCTGTAGACCGCCATTGGCAGAAGGGTCCAGGGCGAGAAGACGAAAGCGGTGTCGGCGGTGAACGCCACCAGATAGAACACCGGCGCCACCAGGTACGCGGACAGCGCGAAGACCACCCAGCCAGGCGGGAACATGAGGAAGATGTCTCCCATCAACGCAAAGAACATCCCGGCGATGACGAGGTTCTTGTAGGGCGCGCCGTCGAGGCCGCCGGCGGCTGCCGCGACGAGTATCAGCAGACTGGTGGTCACCGTCTTGAACACGGAGTTCGGCGAGCGGGGCTCGGGCTGTTCCGAGCGGATGTGCAGGAAGGCGGTTATCAGAGCGCAGATGGATAGAAGCGCGGTCATCGCTCATTCCAGTTTGACAGGCCGTGGAGTCGTCTGTCCAGTACCCTGCCGCTTTGTCCGGCAGCGGCCGCGCACAGGCGCCTCGTCGGCAACGCCCCTTCTGGGACCCGGGCGCAGCGAAGTGGGGCCTCGGCCGGATTTGCAGGACGATACGGTGCCATCAGGGATAGATAGACAGCGCGATGAGCCACTGTGCTGGAAAGTAAGTGCCGAGTATCACTGCCTGTGCGGGCGCGAACGGTTTGGTGAAGCGGTTGACGGCAATCGCCGAGTCCGAGATCACGAACAGGACGGCTCCCACGCAGGCCAGCGCCTCCGGGGCACCGCCGAACTGTGCGCAACGCTCGAGCGCGCGCCACAGCATGACCGAGATGACCACCGCATAGACAGCCACGGCGACCTTCGCCCTACCGGCGCCCGGGACGATCACCGCCAGCAGCACGCAGGTAAAGAGTGCCACGGGCAACAGGGTCCAGAGGTTGGCCTCGACGGCGGCGCCGGTGCTGAACGCCACTATGTAGAAGAGATGGGCGACCAAGAAACTGGCCAGGCCGGCGACGAAGCGGTCCGAGGGGAGCATCAAGAAGACGTCTCCCCACAAAGAAAAGAACAGGCCGGTGACGATCAAGTAGCGGTATGCAGGTGCCAGCCTGTCGGGAGCCAGTACGGCTATGAGCAGGATCAGGATCGTCGTCAGCGGCTTGAAAAGGTAAACCTGCCAGTCGGGCCCCTGGTACCTGGCGCGGATGTTCAGCAGCGCGGAGACCAGGGCGAGCACGGAGAGAACTGTCAGCACGGTGTCACCCATCTTGCCCTTTGTCGCAGCCGTGTCCAGCCGTGTGCGCTGATCGCGCTGCAGCGCTGTGTCTGCCGCGTTCGGTCGATAGGCGACGTTTGTAAGTCAAGATCAGAGGTAACCGAGATCCCCCAGCTTCAACTTGATGACGTCGAGATCCTCGCGGCTCAGCTCGCGACTGAGAGCCAGGTCGGCTAGTGGATGCGCCTGCCTGCCCCAAACGATGCGAGCCCATATCCGCTCGTGACCGTAATAGAGAATCATCTTCGCGACGACGTCTACGATCCCGACCTCGGCCGCAAGCGCCAGCTCGCCCGTGAGTGCGAGGACGATGGCAATCGTCGTAAGTGTGGCCGTTGCTCTCCAGCTTAGGGCCTTTGCGAAACTTCTTCCGTGATTCTCGTTCATTGTATGCGTACTACCCGGGAACCTCGGCCCCGGCTCCGAAACAAATTACGGGCGCTCCGGCGCGCCCGCTTTCCCCGTGGGGAGGGGTACTCTGGCATCATTGCGGATGACAAGACAACTATGGCGTGAGGCTGAGCGCCACTCTGCCACTGGGCAGCTCCTGTTGGCTCGAGGCTTCAGAGAACGGAGAGAATATGCCCCGCCAGCGCCTCCGGTGCCGAGAAGAAGGGCGAGTGGCTGGTCTCCATGGAGATCACCCGTTCGCAGGGAAGTTCGGCCACCATTGCCCGTTGCTCGGACACCGGGATGGCCTGATCGTTGAGACATTCTATATATATGCGTCTGACGCTGCCGAAGCGCTCGTCGGTTGTTTGCGCGGGCGTGACCAGCGGCGCCATGGCCTGTGGCACCAGCAGCTCTCTGGCGCGCGCGACGTCTTCTTCCGAGCAGTCCGCGTAGAACGCTTCTCGGAGTATCTCGTCGTTCATGCCCACCGAGAGCCCGTCTTCGGAGGGAACGATGTTCTCCGGCAGCAGACTGTCGGTCTCGTTCTCCATGCGCGACATCAACGAGACGCCGCTTTGTGGAAGGATCGCGGCGAGGTAAACGAGCGCGTGGACCTTCTCCGGGCTGCGCTCTGCCGTCTGCGTGATGATGAGGCCGCCCATGCTGTGGCCGGCCAGCACCGCCGGTTCGTCCAGCGCGTCTATTACATCGTAGACCTTCGACACGTAGGCCTCGAGCGAAACATCGGCCAAAGAGGTCTTGTCGAGCCCATGACCGGGAAGATCGATGGCAATTGCAGTGTGCCCGGCATTTTCGAGAAACGGGACGACCTTGTCCCAACACCAGGCGCCGTGCCAGGCACCGTGAATCAAAACGAATGTACTCATGCGTCTCCCACCTTCGAGCCTCCGCGAGGCGTCGTTGCGTTACCGCGCCATCAAGGGCGCGGCACTTTGACTGGCATTCTACCGGCATGGTAGGGAGGAGGGAAAAGGGGAGAGGGGTCAAGTCGCGGCTTTCGACTTCTCTTGCAGCACGCTTGCTGAGAAGCCGGTTGCGGCTAGACCCGCACAATACAAGCCGGCCGTCCGGGCGAACGGCGGCCAGGCGGGTGCCAACGGGGCACCCAGGGGGATCGCGGCAGTGATCATAGCAACCGCAGGCCTGGTGCTTGCGCTGACACTTTCGGCGGACTGGGCCCATGCGGATCCGTCGTGTGGAGATGCGGACGCCTCCCAGACGATCAGGGCGACGGACGCGCTCGTGGTTCTCAAGAGCGCGGTCGGGAAGCCGATCGAGTGCCCGCTGTGCGCGTGTGACGTAAACGGCGATGGGGGCAAGACGACGACCGATGCCTTGCTGGTGCTCAAGCGAAGCGTGGGGGCGGTGGAGTTCTTGACCTGCTTTGCCGGCCAAGAGTGCGAGACGCCTGAGATTCTTCTCGACGATTTCCAACCAGTCGCGGCAAGCCCATGTGAGCTGGTTACAGCGAATGTGAATGGTCTCGACGCGGCCGCAGATCATTTCATTCGCTTCTTCAATGATCAGGGTCTGTCTCTGGTGGTTCCGGCCGTCGGAGCGACGGCGAACACTGTGACCGCGGCTACACCGCCCATCCAGGATGGCGGTGGCGGGGCGGCAGTGGCAGGTACGGTCAACTTGCACGTTCTCGAAGAGGGCGACTCGGGGACCGGTGCCTCCAACGCTCTCGCCGGTCTGGACATCGAGGCCTTGCCCGACGGCGTAAATCCCGCCGGTACGGTGACGCTCGACTTCCTGGAGGGAGCCATCGAGCTGTGCCTGGAGCTGCAGCAGACAGTCGTCGGGTCCGCGATGGACAGTGAGGGGATGCGCCAGGCAATTGCCGACACGCTCGCCGTGCTCGAGGGTCTGCAATACGAAACCAATGAAGTAGTGAACGACTCGCAGTATACCTTCCCGCTGGGCTCGATAGGGGATGAAGAGATCGTTGTCGGTGCGGGAGATCTCGCGCAGGTGGATCGCGTGATTCTGGCGATGCTGCTCGCGCAGGCCAATCAACCGGATCCAGGCGGTGGATCGGCCGGGGGAGGCATGCATGCGGGAGGGGCTCGTGAAGCCGGCGCCTGCGCCCGTGCCGATGCCAACGACTACTTCGACGATCTCAAGAACGGAAGACCGACCGACAGCTCGCGAACTTCCTACTTCGGTGCCGGTGCGGGTTGCGCCGCCGATGCCTTCAATACGGCATATGCGATTGTAGGCGGTGCCGCGGCGCTTGGAATAGGAGTTCTCGCACTGGGCGGCGCGCCGGTCATAGCTCTGGCTCTTCCTGCAGCGGCCGTGCTCTACGTGAATATCGCGGGCGCCGGCGGCCTGATCGGACTGGGTGGAGCTCTCGGCCAGACGACCGAGGAGGCGCGTGACCTCGTCGAGGCCGGCGTCAACCAGGTCGAGTCCACGTTGAGATCGATGGTGGCGGGCAAGGTGCTACCGAAGACCGTGGGCACGTTGCACAGCATGATTCAGGGAGCGGAGAAGATCCACGATGAATTCGCGGAGGGCGAGCCACCGACAACAGTAACCACGACCACGACCTTGGTGACGACGACCACCACGCATCCGACTACGACGATTGCCCCGGTGACGACGACCATCGTGACTACCACGACGCTCCAGCAAGAAGATTGTTGGTGTTGCTGTGCGTGGTGGGACGGCTGCTGTACGGAATTCACGTGCCGCGAGTTTGCGACCGACCAATCCGGCGCAATCGGCGATCTGGGGAACTGCTTCTACTATGCTCCGTGGTCCAATGTGTGTGGTACGGGGTGGTGCGAATCGGGCTAGCCCGCGTCCTCTGCGAGGCCCTTCTCCCCGGCTAGCTAACGCGCCAGGATCGGGCGGCCGGGCAGCGCGCCTGGCACCAATTCGGAGTCGCGTACTATGAAGGTGCCGGCCACCAGCACGTGCGGAATTCCCTCGGAGGCGCGTGGCGAGTTCTCGAAGGTTGCGCGGTCGATCACGCGCTCGGGATCGAAGACGGTTATGTCGGCATCGGCGCCTACGCGTAGGCGACCCTTGTCATGCATGGCCGGAACGAAGGCCTCGAGGCGGCGGGCGGGTAGTATAGTCATCTTGCGAAGCGCGCCCATCAGTGTGAGCAGCTTTCGCTCGCGCACGTAGCGACCGAGGATTCTCGCGTAGGTTCCGGCGCCGCGGGGATGCTCGCCGCCGTCGAGGAAGGGGACGCCGTCGGAGGCGATCATCACCAGCGGATGCGTGATGGCCAGATCCACGGTTTCCTGCTTCATCATGTGGATGATCACCAGGCCGCCTTTGCGACGATAGCGCTCGAAGGTCTCGGCCGTGAGCCGCTCCCCGGTCTGCGACCACTGGAGCTGTTCGTAGCTTATGCCCAGCCGCTCTCTCCATCCCGAGTCGAAGAGGCTCGACTCGATCAGGGTCGATGCCGCCGTATACGGATATGCTTCGGTCGTCACATCGAGGCCGCGCAGGCGCGCCGCCTCGATCAGCGTCAAGTACTGCGCGGTTCGCATCTGGCCGCTGCTGTTCAGATGGACGATGTGGAGAGAAGCCCCGGTTGCCTCGGTGACGTCGAGCATCTCTGCGATGACACTCATGTCGTCGGCCCGTGCCACGCCGCGCATGTGCACGAAGCAGGGAACCCCGCGCCGAGCGGCCAGCGCGAAGACGGCATGCAGCTCGGCGGCGCCCGTGCCCGGCGTATAGTCGAGACCGAGGCCGATGCCGATTCCGCCCTGGTCGAGACTCTCCTCGATGAGGCCCACGAGCTTTTCGATCTCCTGTTCGTCGGCCGTCTCGACTGCGTATGCAGTCGGACTGAACAGCTTGCGCACGACGCGCTGGAGCCAAGCACGAAACCCTTTGGCCAGATACGGTGTGGTCAGCGGGTGCACGACATCTACCCCGTGCTTGAGTTTTATGCGGGCGGGGATGTGGCCCGCGGCAACTCCATAGTTGATCGGCGCCTTGCCTCCGCGTGCCTCGTAATACTTGACCACGGGATAGGCCCCGGCCTCCAAGTCGAGGGACGTCGTTACCCCGTCACGGGCCTGGAAGCCATTGCTCACGTCGTCCTGGCCGTGCTCGTGCAGGTCGATGAAGCCCGGTGAGACAACCAACCCGCTCACGTCTACTATCTCGCCGCCTTCCAGCGGCGCCTCCGAGAGGGCCGCGATACGGCCGTCACGGATGCCCACGTCGCGCCGGGCGTCGAGGCCGAATTCAGGGTCGATTACGCGGCCGCCGGCAAGTACCAGGTCGAAGGTCTCCTGTGCTACCACCAGACTCGCCTGCGCGAGTAGCACGAACGCCACCGCTGCACCCAAAGCCCTGTATGCATTCCTCATCAAGATGTACTCCGGCCTGCGTGACTTTTCGCTAGCGTAACGAAACTCGGCCATTGGGTGTGTTGAGCTCGGCGATCAAAGCAGGGCTCTGTCCCGAGCGTACCTCGAGCTCTACACCCAGTGCTGCGAGTTGGTTGCGAATCGGCTCCGGCCGCGGGTGCTCGCCGTGGAAGTGCGCGAGTCTGCAGCCTGTCGGAGCGCTGTCGGTGGGGTGGGCCGAAGCCCCCCAATCGATCAGGAAGGGCACGAGGCCGTCGCCTTCAGTTTCTACCGAGAATGTAAGGCGCCAGTGGTACCTGGTGCCATCGGGTGCCTCCCTCTCGAGCTCGAGGACGGCGCCCGGGTCGTATCCGCGCTGGCGAGCCTCTTCGACACGAGACTCGAGGTCGCCGGCCCAGGCCGCCCAGGTCGCTATGCGCGGGCTCGAGATCGCCTCGATCCCGAAAGGCAGCGGTCCGCCGGAGGGTTGTTGCGCCGGGTCCGGCCCGATCACTTCCAGGTAGCGCCGCTCACCGAGTCCCAACAGTGCGTTGCGCGTGCCGAACCCCGGATGCGAGCCGCCTGCGGCTGCTCTCACTCCCGTGGCCCGCTCGAGCTCGGCGACCGCGTGATCCAGGTCAGGCACTGCATACACAATGTGATCGAGCATGGCGGCCCCAATTCTACACCGCACTTACGGGAAACATAGTGGGCGGCGCGGTCCAGACTTCGCCCACGTGTCGGCAGTCAGCCGGCGGGCGCGGCCGGGCCACACCCGGGGGTCGTTAGCCGCGCGGCAACCGCGGTCGTGGCCACGACAGCGAGCGGCAGTTGCCGAAATACGCCACTATCCTACTCACCCGG
>PIVZ01001195.1 GCA_003354045.1 bacterium | reverse complement strand
CTCGCCGCCTTTAGCCCGGAGCAAGCCCTTGGCCTATTCGAGAAGGCACCGGCTGCGACTGCCCGAGCGAACGACCGCATCCGGATTCGCCTGCTGAGGCACAAAGCGCGGTTCGACGAAGCCGCCGACCTCGCCGCGCGCATGCTTGATACCGCGAAAGCCGACAAGGAGCGTGCCCAACTCCTCGAAGAGAGAGGCGATGCGCTGAATCAGGCCGGCAAGGCAAATGACGCTCGCACCGCCTATGAAGCGGCGCTCGGGCTCGACGGCGGCAATTGGATTCTACTGAACAACCTGGCGTTCCTGCTGGCCGAGCATCTGGACGCAGTCGAGGAGGCGAAGCCGTACGCCGAGCGAGCGGTCGCGATCGCGGAGACGACGTTCACGCTGGACACGCTGGGATGGATATACGTCGGTCTCGGCGATTTCACGCGCGGCATCGCCGAACTGAACCGTGCCATCCGGCTCGACCCCGACGCGATCGAGTCCTACTACCACCTCGGCGAAGCCTATCGACGCAACCGGCAATTCAGTGAAGCTACCGACACCCTCCAGCGCGGGCTCGACCTGACCGGAACCGGTACTCGAGCGCCGCTTCGAGCACAGATCGAAGCGTCGCTCGCCAAGGCGCAACAGCGAGACGACTCACCGTGAGCATGATGACACAGGCAGTTCGAGCCGGCGGTCGCACCGATCACCCGCGCCATCGGAGAGCTACGTAAGCGATGATCTGGCTTGCGCTGGTTCTACTGATCGGCTGCTCCGGAGCCATCTCCGCCTCCGAAACCGCCCTGTTCGGCCTGTCGCGCCCCGCCCTTGCGGG
>PIVZ01000575.1 GCA_003354045.1 bacterium | reverse complement strand
CTGGCCACCATCAACGATGCCACAGAAAACACCTGGCTGTACAACCAAACGGGCGAGCTGACTACCTGGTTTGGTATGAACGACCTTGGGTGCGAAGCCGAGGATCCGCTTCGCTTTCTCGATGCCGGCGACGTGCCGGGCGACGTCGCCGGGACGCGCGGCTTCGTGGATGGTTTCCACTTCGGTGGCGCCGACCAGATTGGTGAGCAACTTGGCGATCGTGGCGATCGAGACCTCGCGTCCGTACCCGACGTTGACGATATCGCCGACAAGTTCATCGCTCTCTGCGGCCAGGATCATGCCGGTGACGGTGTCATCGACGTAAGTGAAGTCTCGCGTCTGTGTGCCGTCGCCGTAGACTACCGGCTGACGGCCGGCGAGAAGCCGAAGGATGAAGCGCGGAATGACTTCTGCGCGGGATCCGGAGTACGGCTCTCGCGGGCCGTAGGTGTTGAACGGGCGCACAACGGTCACCGGGAGTCCGTAGGTGCGTGAGCAGGAGCGGGCGTAGTGCTCCCCGGCCAGCTTGCTGGCCCCGTACACCGTCGTGGGATTGCAGCGATGCTCTTCCGTCATCGGCGCGGTTTCGGCACTTCCGTAAATCTCGGAGGACGACACATACAGCAAGCGGCGCACGCCGGCTTCACGAGCGGCCAGGCAGACGTTGAGTGTTCCCCCGGCGTTGATGTCGTGGCTCATGAACGGGCGCTGGATAGACGTCCGCAGACACGAAATCGCCAGATGGAGAACGACGTCGACTCCCTGCATCAGTGTGCGAACCGCGTCGAAGTCCGTGATGTCGGCCTCGTGGATACTGACGGCCGGCGCACTCTCGAGCGCCGCGATGTTCTCGCGCGGGCCCACGGAGAAGTCGTCCACCAAGACCAACTCGTTGGCCGCGGCGAGGCGCTCGGAAAGGTGGCTCCCGATGAAGCCGGAGGCGCCGGTGATCATGATCTTCAATCCGTCGAGTCTCACGTCTTGTCCTTGTCCTCCCGCCGAGCGCGATGAGCTATTCGAGCACGTCGCCCACGGTTAACGATGGGTCGGCCGCGCCCGCGCCGGGCCCGAGGCGCAGGTGGAGTCTTCCCCGCCCCGTCGCGACTTCGATAAGGTCTCCCCGCACCCCAAGGACGGTTCCCGGTGCCGCATCTGCGGGCTCGAGGCCAGGCGCTGCGACATGGGTAGCGTAGATGGTGCATCCTGCCACGGTTGTCTCGGGTAGCTGGAGCGGCGGAAAGATCATCGCCCGGATCCATCGCTGTAACTGCGGCGCGGGAAGGGTCCAGTCGATTCGTCGCATCGAGAAGTCGAGCGCACCTTCACGATGGTAACATGCCGCGCCGGCATCCTGCGGCAGGCGTTGCTCGAGAAGGGATGAGGCGAAGGGATAACTGCTTCGAAACAGATCGACGGCCGCGCGGCCGGCGGCCTCATACACGTCTCGTGCACAGTCCTCGATACCGATCGGAAACCGCGCTTGCGCGACGATGTCCCCGGCATCGATGTCTTCGACCATGTGGTGCAATGTCACGCCGCCGACTTCATCTCCTTCCAGAATTGCCCAGGCGATCGGCGCAACTCCACGGTGGCGCGGCAGCAGCGCGAAGTGGAGGTTGATGCAGGGGCAGCCGACGAAGTCGATGAGGCGATCGCGAAGAATCTGATCGAACTGAACCGAGAGGAAGGCATCCGCCCCGAAGTCGCGAAGTTCATCGATAAACGCGGGGTCGTTGATCGAGGGCGGCTGTTGGCAGCGGACTCCGAGCTCACGCGCAGCACGTGTGAAAGAGCGCTGCCAGCCGTCGACCCCATCGTCGTTCTTGTTCCCGATCGCCCAGACCGTATCGCCTTGGGCGACGAGGTAGCGCAGGCACTCGACCGCTGAGTCGCTCTTGCCGCACAGGATCCACTTCATCTTCGCGAACCTTTCGAGTTTCGGTTTGCGGTAGTTTGGAAACCCGCCTCCAGACTCTCGTCGAGAACTTGCAGCACTCGATCCTGATCGTCCTCGGTCAACTCCACGTACATCGGCAACAGGAGCGTCTCTCGGGCCGCGGTTTCAGTATGAGGAAGCGCCCCCTCGGTTTTTGCGCCCCGGTAGCAGGGCTCGGCGTGACTGGCCATGAGGCCGCGGCGCGTGACGACTCCCCGGCTCAACATCGCATCCATGAGCCGATCCCTTTCGTCGCAGCCGGCGCCGTTCACGCGGACGATGTAGGACTGGAAATTCGGGTCGGCGTAATCGGGAGCCGCGGGGGGTTGGACGTCGGCGATATGTCTCAGCCCCTGCTCGTAGCGCGCCGCGATCGCGCGCCGGCGTTCCAGATGACGGTCCAGCCCCGCCAGTTGCGCCAGTCCAAGCGCAGCGTGGAGATCGGACATCCGGAAGTTGAAGCCGATCTCGTCGTACTGTTCGATGACTACCCGCTGAGCGCGATGACGTTCCGCGTCCGAGACCGACATGCCCTGGTGACGCAAACGGCGAAGCCTTCGAGCCAGGCTCGAATCGTTGAGCGTGATCATCCCCCCTTCGCCGGTGACGAGAACCTTGCGAGGATGGAAGCTGAAGGCTGCAAGGTTGCCGGAAGCTCCGACCGGTGCGCCCTTGTAGCGGGAACCGACGGCGCAAGCGGCGTCCTCGATGATGGGGATCCCTCGGGGTTGGGTAACTGCCGTCAGGGCGTCGAGGTCCGCCGGCATTCCGAGTTGATGCACGGCAATCACGGCTGCTGTTTGCGGTGTCAGGGCTCGGGCCACCGAGTCGGCGTCGATATTGTAGGTTGCCGGGTCCACATCCACGAAGACGGGGGTGGCATCGCAGTGCACGATCGCATTCACGGTCGCGATGAACGTGAGCGAGGGGACGAGAACTTCGTCGCCGCGCCCGATTCCCTGACTCTTCAAAGACAGGAACAGAGCGGCAGTCCCCGAGGAGACCGCCACAGCTTCGGCGGAGCCGATCGAAGCGGCGAAGGCCGCCTCGAACTCCTCGACGCGCGGGCCTTGCGTTACCCAGCCCGAGCGTAGTGTGGCCAGGAGCAGTTCCTCTTCCTTGGCACCGAAGACCGGCTTGGCTATTGGGATGCGTGGTCGATCCGCCATGACACACTCAACTCTGTGGCCGGTACTCCTCGTTCCTGGCAGGGTCGGCGCCGCAGTAAATATCCAGCGACAAGTGAGCGGTCGTGTCCGCTTCTGGACGATGCGCGCTCACTTCGCCGGCGCTTCTTTCAAGGCGGCGAGCACCGCTTCGATCACGCGGTCGATCTGCTCGTCGTTGAGTTCCGGATACATCGGCAGTGACAGAAGCTCGTCCACAGCTGCCTCGGTGACCTCGAGCGTTCCCGAGCAACGATGCCGCGCGCGGGCCAGCGCGGGCTGGTGATGAGC
>PIVZ01001194.1 GCA_003354045.1 bacterium | reverse complement strand
CGGTGGTCGCGCTGGCGGCGTTAGTGGGCGACGGTGCTTGTGAACTCGACCACGACGAGACGATGGCCATCAACATCGAATCGACCAAGGTCCTCTGTCAGATGGTCAGACTGCACCCCTCGATCGAACGTGTGGTGTTCGCTTCCTCTTGCAGCGTGTACGGAGCCACCGAGGGTCTGGTTCTCAACGAAGGCTCGCGCCTCAACCCCGTCTCCTTCTATGCCCGTAGCCGCATAGTCTCCGAGACCATCCTGCGCCGTGAGCTCGAGGGGCGCTCGCTGGTAATCCTCAGGCTCGGCACCGTTTTCGGCGTCTCGCAGCGGCCGCGTATGGACCTGATGATCAACACCATGACCTGCCGGGCGGTCACGGGCTCGGAGATAACGGTGACGGGGGGTGCCGCGTGGCGCCCTCATGTACATGTGGCCGATGTTGCCGAGGCGTTCAGGCTGGCGGCTCTGGTACCAGGCGATAACGTGAGCGGTGAGATTTTCAATGTGGGCTCGGATGCCAACAACTTCACCATTGCGGAGGTCGCCGAGATGGTGGCGGCACGCGTTCCGGGGACCAACGTGGTGCACGTGGACACCGTGGGCGATTTGCGCAGCTATCGGGTGAGCTTCGAGAAGATCCACCATGTGCTGGGCTTTGAACCGGCCAGGAGCATCGAGCTCGGTATCGATGAGGTGAAGGACCTGCTCGAACAAGAGGGTGTGGACGGGACGGAGGCGAGGTACTCGAATGTAAAGTACCTCGAGAAGTACGGATTCGGGGGCGAGTGAACCGAATGTTTATAGAAGTTGACGAGTTGTATAGGTGAGGGT
>PIVZ01000574.1 GCA_003354045.1 bacterium | reverse complement strand
TCTCCGACTGTCTCGGGCAGCCGCTCTCGATCTTCTTCTTTCAAGAGCTCCAGCGGGGCGAGCGCCTCGATGGGTCCTTCCCCAGCGGCAGCCAGCGTTCGGTCGGCCAGCTGTCGCACTGTGGGTCCGGTAAACAGTTGGGGCAACGTGAAATGAAGGCCTTCGGCTCGGGCGCGGGAGAGGACCTGGATACTGCGGATCGAGTCGCCGCCGAGTGCAAAGTAGTTGTCCAGCGCCCCGACCCGATCGACTCTGAGCACGTCTTGGAAGATGGCGGCCAGCCGCTGTTCGGTCTCACCTTCGGGCTCCACATACTCTTGCTCCAAGGCCGGTCGATCTCCGGCCTCCGGCTGCGGCAGTCGGCGACGGTTGACCTTGCCGCTGGTCGTCAGCGGCAGCTCATCCAGTGGTGTGAAGCTTGCGGGGACCATGTAAGCGGGCAGGCGAGCGGCGAGCGACTGGCGCAGCGATTCGATCGAGGGCAGCTCGGCTGCATCGTCGGCGACCAGGTAGGCACAGAGGGTGGCGACCCCGTCGAGATCCATAACGGTGCAGGCCGCTTCGGCCACACCGGGTGTTGCCCTCAAAGCCGATTCGATGTCGCCCAGCTCGATGCGGTTACCGCGGATCTTTACTTGGCCGTCCAAGCGGCCCAGGTGTTCTAACGTTCCGTCGGGCAGCCAGCGGGCCTGGTCGCCCGTCTTGTACATCCGCTCACCGCGAGCAAACGGATTGGCGACGAACTGCTGGGCCGACAGGTCGGCTCGGGCCAAATAGCCTCGGGCTAAGCCCACACCGGCTAGGTACAGTTCGCCGGCTACGCCGATGGGTGTCGGCTCGAGCCGCCGGTCCAAGACGTAGCAGGCCAGGTTGCCGATGGGGCGTCCGATCGGCACGATGCGGCGCGGATCTTCTTTGAGGCAGGCCCAGCTTGTCACATCGACCGAGGCTTCGGTAGGCCCGTAGAGGTTATGAAGCTGGCAGTTGGGTAGCCTGTCGAAGAATCTCTCGGTCAGGTCGTAGGGGAGTCCTTCGCCGCTACAGATGACTTGGCGGAGGGAGGTACACTCTGAGGCCGATTCGCTGCGAACGAACGGTTCGAGCATGGACGGTACAAAATGCATGGTGGTGACGGCCTCGCGCTGGATCAGTTCGGCCAGGGCGTCGGGATCGCGGTGGACGCCCACGGGCGCCACGCAGAGGCGGGATCCATATAAGAGCGGCCAGAAGAACTCCCAGACCGAGACGTCGAAGGAGAAGGGCGTTTTCTGGAGCACCAGGTCGTCGGCCGTCAAGTTGTATTCGGCCTGCATCCAGCGCAGGCGGTTGACGATCCCTGCGTGCTCGACCATGACGCCCTTGGGGCGGCCGGTGGAGCCGGAGGTATAGATGACGTAGGCCAGCGAGGCGGGGTCTTGGCTGATCGATAAACGTTCGCTCGACTCGTCGGCCAACTCTTCGTCAGAGACAATGACTGCGGGCCAGCCGTCGGGCACAATCGCTTCGGTCGCTTCGGAGCAGAGCACGGCCGTGGGCGCCGCTTCGTCGAGGATCTGGGCCAAGCGCTCCGGCGGTGTATCCACATCGAGCGGCATGTAGGGAGCACTCGACTTGAGCGCGCCGTAGAGGGCGGCCACGCGCTGGGCCGAGCGCTCCATAAGGACGGCGACCGGCCGGTCGCACTGGCTCCCTAGTCCCCGGAGCCTGTGGGCGATTCGGTTGGCCCGCTTGTCGAGCTGGGCGTAGGTCCACTGGTTGCCCTCGAAGCGGACGGCTTCGCCCATGGGCGTCCGATCGACCTGCGCCTCGAACAGTCTTTGTAGCGTAGAGGCCGGTCCATAGTCCACTTCAGTATCATTGAACCGGTCGACGACCGTGGCCCGCTGCTCGGCGCCCAACAGGTCGGCCTCGTGGACGGCTGCTTCGGTATGGGCAACCATGGACTCCAGGACGCGCAGGTAGCTATCGGCAAGGCGGCCCATCCACCCGGTCGTCCAGCGGGCCGAGTCGTAGTTCAGCCGCATCCGCAGCAGCGTGGCCTGGCCGTCGCCTTCGCGCTCGAAATTGGCCATGAGCGGGAAGTTGGTGTATTCGAAGACGGTGGGCTCATCGACTGTGAGCGAGTCGAGCCGTTCGAGCTGGTCGTAGACATGAAAATGGTTGTAGTTGAAGGCCGTCTCGAACAGGGGCTGACCGCCAGAACGCTGTTGGATCCGAGCGATGGGGTAGCGGCGGTGTGGGAGCAACTGCTGTTCGGCTTCGAGTGCGGCAGCGATCAACTCTTGCCACGACCCTTCCACTTCCGCCGAGAGCGGCAGGGTATTGAGGAACAGGCCGAGCATGCGTTCGCCGTCTTCGGCTTCGGGCCGTCCGTTGACGACCAGGCCGGTGGTGACTTCACTTGCGCCGGAGGCGAGGCTCATAACCCGCAGATGGGCGGCTAAGAGCACGCTTTTTAGGGGCACGCCCAGGCGGCGAGCCAAGGCTTCGAGTCGTCCCGAGAGCGACTCATCGAGGGTGCGCTCTTCGACGGCCAGCCGGCCCGGTCCGTCGCCGGCGGGAAGGTCCGGATCGCGTGGCAGCTCGGTGCGCTGGGCCGACGCGATCTCGGCGTCCCAGTAGTTCTGGCTCTCTTCCGCTTCGAGGGCCGCTTGTTCTAAGGCGACGAAGTCGCGGTAGGCCAGCCGGGGCGGTGGCAGCAGGGCGGCCGGTCTATCGGCGGGAGCCGTATAGAGGGTGAACAGTTCTGCTAAGAGAGTGGCCACACTCCAGCCGTCGAGGATGGCATGGTGGAAGCTGAGCGTTAAGTAGAAGGAGTCGGCCGTGAGCTGGTGGACGTGGAGGCCTAACAGGGGCGCCCGATTCCAATCGAAGGAGCGGCTCTTCTCTTGTTCGATGAACGCGGCCAGCGCTTCGGCTGTTTCTGCTTCGCCAAGCTCGCGCAGGTCGTGGACGTGAAGGGGGATAGTGGTCTCGGTCTCGACCAGTTGCAGGGGCTTTGAAAACCCGCTCAGTGCAAAGCGGGTTCTAAGTGCCGTGTGTCGGCTGGAGACAACTTCCAGTGCCGAGCGCAACGCCCCTTCGTCCAGCGCCGCGCCGACGCGGCAGCCGAAGACGTCGTGGTAGACGGCCGCCGCTGCGCTGTAGGCGGCGTGGAACAGCATGCCTGCCTGCAGTTCAATGAGCGGGTAGGCGTCTTCGATTCTCTCGGGCAGCCGCTCTCGATCTTCTTCGTCGAGCAGCTCCAGCGGAGCGAGGGGCTGGATGGGTCCTTCCTGAGATCCGGCCAGCGTTCGGTCGGCCAGCTCGCGGACCGTGGGTCCGGTAAACAGTTGGGGCAGCGTGAAATAAAGACCTTCGGCTCTGGCGCGGGAGAGGCTGGCTTGGGCTGGCGTGC
>PIVZ01000049.1 GCA_003354045.1 bacterium | reverse complement strand
GCTCGTATACTCGACTCTGCAAAGCGGGCCCGAGTTTGCCGAGTGGCTTGCCTGCCGCGAAGAGCGGACGCCACAGGCGGGAAAGGCCGAGCCGGCAGTGCTGACCGAGCGCAACGGCGACGACTTGGAGCTGACCCTCAACCGGCCGGAGCGTCGTAATGCCTTCTCGGCCGAGATGCGCGATGCCTTGACCGAGGCCTTGCAAGTGGCGGTCGGCGATCCCACCGTGCGAAGGGTCGTGATCAAAGGGCGCGGACCCGCTTTTTGCGCGGGTGGCGATCTCGACGAGTTCGGCACGCTACCCGATCCGGCCACCGCTCATGCTATCCGCTCCACGCGCAACGCCGGCCGCATGTTGGTCGCCTGCGCCGAGCGCGTACGTGTCGAAGTTCACGGCGCTTGTGTCGGCGCTGGTATCGAGCTTCCCGCCTTCGCGCGCCGAGTGGTCGCCAGCAAGGATGCGTTCTTCCAGCTTCCCGAGGTCGCGATGGGGTTGGTGCCCGGGGCCGGCGGAACCGCCAGCATCCCGCGCCGCATCGGCCGGCAGCGTACTGCCTATATGGCGCTCACCGGTATGCGCGTGGACGCCGAGACGGCACTCGACTGGGGTCTTGTGGACGAGATCGTCTAGCCTTGCCGGCTACTGCGCTTCGCCCGCACCGCCGAGGGCCGCGATGTCTCGCATCTGCTGGGCGAGCACGCCGTAAGGCCGGTCCGGCGGCAGCACCTCGTCCCAGGGTCCGGGAATCTTGGCCGCGTGCGAAAACACTACCCAGGCGCCGCAGCGGTCGCAGTCCACGTTGTTGCCGTGACAGCAAAACGGCGAGGTGAACTCCTCGTCCTTTACGTAAAGCGGCATCACCGTGCGAAGCGGCGGGCAGTTGTCCGTAACCAGCTTGGCCGACCGTGGCCGCATGAGTTCCAAGGCGCGCCCGGAGTTCCACACAAAGCCGCTGTACTTGGCCTTCAGCGCGAGAACGATATCGACCGCCGCCTCGCGCTCGGCCGCGTCCTTCCATGCCAGCGGCGTCTCCTGGTCCTTGTTGGGGCAATAGAAGCTGAAGGTCATGCCGTCCACAGGTGTGTCGATGACGTCAGTGAGCAGCTCTTCGAGTCGGTGCTGATTCTGCGCCGTGACCACGCATTGCACCTGCACGGTCGAGGACAAGCCACGCGGCAACGCGTCGATGGTCGCTCGGGTCTTGGCATAGTTGCCCTCACCTCGCAGCTCGTCGTGAAGGGGCTGGGGGCCGTCCAGTGAGATCACGTAGGTAACCGTCGGCCCGAAGTCCTTCAGTGGAATCGTTCCGTTGGTCGTCACCGTGTTCCTGTGGAACAGCTTCACTCCCTGCTCGACCACTTTCCAGCGGATCATCGGCTCGCCACCCTGCCACACCATCGTCATCAAGCCGTGGCGGTCTCGGATGCGCTCGATCTCAGCGAGCAGCACGTCGTCTGGGATCTTGTCCTCCTCGTCGTTGGGATTGCCGTCGGAGTAGAGGTAGCAGTGCGTGCAACGCAGGTTGCAGCGATTGGTCACATTGACGATGCCTGCCGGATACTGAGGCGGCGGCTCCATCGTAAGCCGCTTCTCGCCGAGCGCGACCTGCGGCGACCAGGTGTATGTCGCTGGATCGATGTCTGTGGTCGGATCTGACATGCCTGCTTGCTCCGGCATCGGTAGCCGCTCGGGCGAGCAGAATACACGGGATGCCGACGCTGCGGCAAGAAGGGAAAGGGGTCAAGTCGAAAGCCGCGACTTGACCCCTTCCGCCCGGAGCTTCTCGGCGAGCTTGGCCGCTACACCTGGTCGGCTCCATGGACACACCGTGATGCAGATTCCGCAGCCGAGCTCTTCATTGAAGTACGGCATGCACTTGTCGAAGTCGACGTACCATTTGTGGACACCGCGCACGAGCTGCTTCTCGTGCACGATTGCTCCAGCAGGGCAGGAGTTCGCGCAAGCCTTGCATCGCGTACAGAAATCGTCGGCGCCGAACGTGTCGGGCTCGTCCAGCATCAGCGGAATGTCCACCACGACGTATCCCAGCCGGAACGCCGAGCCGAGCTCGCGGTTGATTATGGAACCATGCTTGCCGAGCTCGCCGAAGCCTGCCGCCAACGCCGGCGGGATTACGTTGAGAGCCGACGCTCCGGGACCGCAAGTTCCGCTCGCCGACCATCCTTGCTCTCTTATCCATTCGATGAGGGCGTTCACGGTTCGTTGGCCGCGGTGGTAGACCTTGACCGTCTCTAGGGCGACGCCTTCCTTGACCGACGCATTGTGCTTGCCCTCGAATTCCATCCCTTCGTAGCGCATCCGAAAGCCGAGCATGATGAGCCATCTTCCCGGAAGCTCCTCGCATCCGTCCACGACCCAGAGTGGGTCGGCTCGAACGAAGCCGACGAGGTCTGCCCCGGACTGCCGTGCGAACTCCCGGATTTCTCTGGTCCAATCCTCGGCGCTCCGTTGGACGCGGCGGCTAGCCACGGATCGGAGACGCTTTTGCTGCTCGGCAAGCGCCGCGCTGACGATGCGTCCGAACCGACGGTGGAAGAGCGTGGCCTTGACGAGCAGCAACATGTTGACGAAGTAGTGCGGGTACCACACGGAGTGAGTCAGGTAACACCAGTGGTAGATGCGGCTCGGGCGGCGGACCTGCGCCTCGCCGACGCCGTTGATCGTATTGCCTGAGACTCGAGGGCTCAGCAGTCGGTGAAGCAGCGGAGGCTCAAATCCCGCATCGGTCAGGCGTCCCGTGAAAACGTTCACTGTCGATTCTGCTGCGGTGTCACGCCACCTGCGACGCTTGACCGACACGGTGAACGGGATTGAGCTCGGTCTCCGGGAAATAGTTGATGCAAACGAACCAGTACGCGCCGGCTTTCAACGTCTCGACCCGGCGCAGCCTCCCTTGGTCGGATTCTCCTCCGAATTCGACACGGGTGACGGGGCCGTCGCCGTCGTTATAGTAGACACCGATGCTCTCGTACTCGGGATGGTAGGCTGCGACGATGCGCTGCCCGCCGACGGTTGCATTGACGATATTCCCGTTCTCGCGGATGAAGTCTTCGGTATACGCAGCCGAGTCCCGCCCGACGTTGAAGCCCCACACCAGCGTCTTGCCCGGGAGCCGATCGTCTTGCACGTTCATCGTCTTGAAGAGCAACTCCGCCGTGCCGTGATGAGGAATAGTACCCCAGAGGAAGACTGCCTCCACCACGTTGTCGAAGGCCCACAGCAGCGGATTCTTGCGGAAGGGTACGATGCTGTTCAGAAACACCTTTCCGTTCGGGTATGCCTTCTGGAATCCACGGAAGCTCATGCGAAACGTCGGCCAGGGCTCCATGCCTTGCGCCCAGCGGCCGTTACATTCGCGCGTGCCGTACACCTGCTGGATCGGCTCGCCCGTCGACATGTCCTTCATGATCAGGTTGTTGCCATGCTGGGCGAGCACCTCGATGTCGAGCGGCCTGCCGTCGATTTCGGGTTTGAAGCCCAACCCGAGATGGGTCAGGGCGCAGTAAGTCATGACGACGTTCTCGCCACCCAGGCCGTCTGCCGTACCCGCGATATGGGGACGCTTGATGTGATAGTCCGGGTGCGCTCGCGCCACGCCGCCGTTCTCGATGACTATCACGCTGTCTTCCGGACGCACCCAGTCCTTGGCCTCATCCAGCGAGTAGTACGCCGCATGGCTCTGCTGGTTGCGCAGGCCTACGTGGATCCAGAGCCACGGGAACGCCAGCATCAGCGCGTTCGCGCATGCCGCTACAACGAACACCCAGCCGATGCCCGCACCCTGCCAGTAGTGCAATATCCCCGCGACCAGGGTGCCGCCGACGCCGGTCGCGATCATCTGGTTCTCGTGGCGGATCGCGAACAGGACGTTCTTGCGCTGAACGTTGAAGATCCCCTGCGTGATGTCGCCGAGGTCTCTGAAATACCTGAACGAAACCACCGCCGCCGTGGCCAGCGCCACCCAGAACGTCAATTGCCAGATCATGATACTCCTCCGCTGAGCAGAGCTGCGCGCTCGACGTCCACGCTGCTCTCGTTGGCCACTTGGTTCGGGTTCCAGCGATTGAGTGAGAACTTCAACTGGCCCCAATCGCCCACTAGCTCGAGGGGTTGGATCAGCGTTGCGACCACGTTGTTGAGGCCCGCTTGCCCTTCGAACTGGTAGCGTTCCCACGCGTGCTCCATCGTCACCTGATCCTCGCGCACGACCGGCGTCAGCTTGGCCTTGGCGAAGAACTCACCCACCCCATTGAAGATCCGCACCCGGTCTCCATCCGCGATCTGCTTGCCGGAAGCCAGCCCCGGATTCAGGTAGACGATCGGCTCGCCACGCTGCAACCGCAGCATGTATTCGTTGGCGCGCCAGTTCGTGTGGATGCCCCAGCGCGTATGCGGCGTATAGAAGGTGTAGGGGTAACGGGATGCCCCCCGGCCCGCATTGAGTCGCGCCGTCGGCACCGTCGAGTCGAGCTTCTGGAACCAGTCGTGGTCGCAATAGAACGTGATACGGCCCGAGAGCGTGGGGTAGGGCTCCTTGTGAAGCACCTGTTTTTCCCAGGGATTGATGGTCTTGCCTCGCTCGACGATCGTGCTCGCAGGCCACGGACTCTCGTAGACAGTCAGGAAGCCCTTCTCCGCACCCTCTTCGAAGGTCTGACCTTTCAGCTCCGGACTGTTCGCGACGATCCATTCGACTTCGTCGCGGGCCGTCATCAGCTTGCCGTCCATGGTGAAGTCGTCGTGGATGGTGTCGAAATCGCGGGTCACCGGGCCGTCCGGGTAAGAGCCGATGCCTCTGGCAACCGACGCTTCCTGGATCTTCTTCGTCAGCAACTCCATGATCTCCCAGTCCGGCCGGGACTCGCCGAGCGGCTTCACGGGCGCCGTGAAGAGGTTCACGAAGCGGTGCAGCGGCGTCTTGCGCACGTCCCAGCTCTCGTAGTGGCTGGCGGCCGGGAGCACGTAGTCGGCCCACATGGCGGTGGAATCGATGCGGGTGTTGATGGAGACGAAGATCCGTTCCAGCTCGCGCAGAATGCGCTCGCGGTAGCGGGGCCCCTTGTTGCGCGTGAACTTGTTGTCGGCAATGGAGATCAGACCCTTGACGGGACCGTAGTAGGGCATCTGCCGAGTCGCCACCGATTCGTCGATCATGGTCTGCAACTCGTCGAGATCGAAGCCGGCGCGCTCCTTCAGCTTTTGCTGATCGTAGTGCAGGCGCGCCTCGACCATCTTCTCGCCGCGCAGGAATTCGCCGAGGCCGCCGGCTTCGAGGCGCGGCATCTTCTTGAAGTCCATGAACGCCAGGCGGAAGGTGGCGGGCCAACCGTCGTCGATCCACGAGGTGTCGATGCCTCCGCGCGGCCCCCCGTTGCCCGTCAAGGCGCAGATCAGGGCTTGGGACCAGCCGATATATATCCCGTTCACGAGCTTTCCGACCGGGAAGCCATCCAGCATGCAAAGCTTCTTTGCCCGGGCGATCAGGCGAGCCTCGTTGCGTACGGTGGCGGGGCGGACGCCCGTGATCTCCTCGGTGTCCTCGGGCCGAAACTTCATCGCCTCGGCGCGCACTCTCACGAAGGAAGGCTCCACCGAGATGCCGTTCACCTCGAAGCTGCCCTCGAGTGCGGGATCGACGCCGTCCAACCGGATGGTTCGGGTCTCGCTGCCGGTGCTGCCCGGAGCCTCGACCGACTTGCCGGTGATGACATCCCACACGTAGAAGACGTCGTCCCGGCCGCCGGGCTGGAGGTCGGCTTGGCGCAGCAACTTCCCCGTGTCGTTCCTGACCAGCAAGGGCAGATCGGTCTGCTCCTTTACGAAGTCCGCCTCCCACAGCTCCTCTTCGAGCAGGGTCTGGACGATGGACATGAAGAAGTAGGGATCGGTGCCCGGGTTGATGCCGATCCAGAGATCCGCGTGGATCGCGCTGGGATTGTAGTCGGGCACGACGCTGACGACGCGGGCGCCTCGATACCTGGCCTCCGACAGGTAGTGCGCATCCGGAATCCGCGTTGCGGTCGGATTGAACAAGGTCAGCATGATGTAGTCGGCCTCGAACCAGGCATCCGAGGTGAAGCTCTGGATCGCGTCGCCGTAGGCAAGCTGTGCGCCGGTGTTACAGTCGCCCACGTCGGTGATGGTATCCGCCTGCACCCCGCCGACGAGCGAGGCGAAGCGATAACCGGCCGCCATCCGGCCGCCCGAGACCGTGCCGGTACCCGTGTGGGTCATCAGCTTGCCGGGACCGAAGTCCTCGTAGATGTCGATGATGGCGGCCGCGATTTCCTCGGTGGCCTGATCCCAGGAGATGCGGCGCCACTTTCCTTCACCCCGTTCTCCCACGCGCTTGATCGGATGAAGTAGCCGGTCGGTCGCGTACATCGAGTCGGAGTGGACGGCTCCCTTCTGGCAGCCACGCGGGTTTACGTCGGGGATACCATCGACGATGTGGGGGTAACGCGCGAGCTGTTCCTCGCGTACGACGACCCCGTCGCGCACCATCACCCTGAACGCGCAGTTCCCATGACAGTTCACGCAGTGGGCCGAATAGCCTACGTCATCGTAGCCGAGCTTCGCGCGGTAGATGTCCTGCCATCCGTTGTACTCGACCTCCGGCTTCGGCCCCTCTTCGAGCGGCACCAGTTTGGTCAAGGCCAGGGCGGGCCCGGCCCCCAGGAGGCCGAGGCCCGCCAGGCCGGAGGCCTTCAGGAAGTCGCGGCGATTGAGCTCGACCATGGCTTGCTCACTCGACGGCGGACAGCGTCTCTGGCGTATCGTTGTTTTGCCGCGTCATCGGCGTCGCCTCCCCGGTTCAGGCCGGGATCTCGGCCATGCGGAGCTTCGCGAAGCCCTGTTCGTAGGGTGAGAGCATGCGCAGCGTCACGGTCACGTGTTCGAAGCGCCAGACTCCATCCTCGCGGCGATAGACGTCATCGTAACGAGCCGCCATCCACAGGGCCTGGTTGCCCTGGGCGAAGACGACCGGCTGCCACAGATACCAGCGGCCCGTGGCACGATCTCCATCGATCTCGAGGATGGGATTGGTGACGTGGTGGATCGCGAAGGGGACGACGCTAGAGGTACCGGCGAAGAACTCGCGGATCGCTTCGCGGCCTTCGTATCGCCCCATCGGCCCGCCGTCCCATATGGCGTTCTCGGTGAAGAGAGGCGCAAGTTGCTCGGCGTCGTAGTCGTCATCGCAGTACCCGGCGTAGCGGTATTTGAGCTGCTTGAGGTGCTCGATGTCCTCCAGCCAACGCAGGCGTGCCTCGAAGTCGTCTTGTCTCATCGATCGTTCCTCCAGATCGGGCTCGCCAGAAGGTCGAGCACGGGGACCTCGAGATCCTCATAGGAGCACCCGAGGTCGAGTTGGTCGGCGAGCGCCAGGGCCGCCAGTCCGTGGAGCGCCACCCACAGCAGATGTGCAGCGGTGTTGGCATCACCGCGAAGATCGCCGGCCGCGATAGCTTCACCGGCGATCTCTCGTGCCACAGTAAAGGCTCGTTCGCGCTCGCGCTTCACATCCGCCGAGGCGGCGATCTCACCCTGGTCGAACTCGTAGAGCAGGCGATACAGCTCGGGCTCGCGAGCGGCGAAGTTCAAGTAGGCCCGGCCGACCTTGCGGATCGTCTCGAGCGGCGTTGCGCTGTCTCTCCTCGCGCCCTGGAGGACCTCGCGCATTTGTCCGAAGCCGTCGGCGCGGATGGAGGCGATGATCTCGTCCTTGCTCGCGAAGTAGCGATACAGGGCGGTGGCGCTGAAGCCCATTTCGCTGGCGATGTCCCGCAGGGTGACGGTCCGGTAGCCACTACGGTGGAACAGGCTCAAGGTGCGCTCCCGGATGGCCTTGCGGATGTCTTCCACGGCTTCTTCGCTGTACGCGGGTCGTCCCATAAGTTTAGTGAACCATATTAAGTTAATGTCGTCAACCGAAAATTTGGCAATTCGTTCGGGCCGTTAGCTGCTTCCTTCGAGGAAGGGGTCAAGTCGCGGCTTCGCCCCCGGGAGAACCCACGCGCCGGCGAGATCAATGCCAGCGGCCGGCGAACACGCCGAGCCGGGAGCCGATGCGCTTGAGACCCGAGCCCGCGCAGGTGATTCGCAAGGAGCGCGACAGCCGGTGATCGTGCTCGACGCTTCGGTCGTGGTCGAGCTACTGCTTACCACCGACCGAGGGCGTACGGTCGCCGATCGGATCGCTCCGATGGAGGAAACGCTGCACGCGCCTCATCTGATCGACTTGGAGGTCACGCAGGCGCTCCGGCGCTATGCCGCTACAGGCAGGCTCAGCGAGAGCCGCGCGCAACAGGCGTTGGAAGACCTGGTCGATCTCGACATGGCCCGCTACCCCCACGCCATGTTCCTCGATCGGGTGTGGACGCTGCGGCACAACGCTACGGCCTACGACGCCGCGTACATAGCTCTTGCGGAAGCGTTGGAAGCGCCGCTACTCACTTCGGACACGGCACTGGCGAGCGTCCCCGACACGCGCGCACGGGTCGAGCTCGTGTAGTTTCGTCGCCCAGGCGCCCGCTGTGTTTGTGCCTCGGCCGAGGCTGCTGCTAAACTTCCTCTATCCAAGGAGGCCCCGCCTATGACCGTTGAACTGACAATGCTCCTTTACAGCGTTGTGCTGACCTTTGTGCTCATCTCCTTTCATGCAACCGTGGCCATACTTCATTTCGGAGCGGTTCCACTGGCCGGGTCGCGCGACAACCTGGATGAACCGTCCGTCTTCGTCGCTCGTGCTCTTCGGCTCAGCAAGAACATGCAGGAGAACATGGTGCTGTTCGTGCCCCTGGTTCTGGCGGCTCATGCAGCCGGCATCAGCAACGACACAACTGTAATGGGAGCGCAGCTCTTCGTGGCTGCACGGGTAGTGCACGCCGTGATCTACCTGGCCGGTTGGCCCTACATCCGCCCGGTCGCCTACTTCACGGGCGTATACGGCTGCGCAATGATCGCCTTCGCGATGATGTGAGCACCGCGAGCGGGCGAGGGGTACCAACACGACATCCCGGCCAAGCGTCTGCACCCCAGAGCCGTCGGCGATGCAGCGGTGATAGCGGTGTTTCCGCCTACATTGGAGCCGGTGCAACCGGCCGTGTCCCACCGCCAAAGGGAGGTCGAGCACGAAGTGATGTCGGCCCCGGCCGAGCTCAGGGAGAAAAGCTCGACACCGGGTCGGCGGCCTTGAACTTCTTCGGCCAGCCGATCCGGTTCGACGCGATACCGGCGTAATAATCAGCGAGCGCTGCGGCGTGGTCTGGACTCAGCCCGAGGTCAAAGATCAAGTCCTTACATTTCACCTTGAACGCGATAGGTGCCTCGTCGGGTACGGCGCCCGGCTCCTTCCCCTGAAACTGACCACCGCACGAAGGCGCGATGCCACTGAATGAGGTGTTGCTAGATCCGCCGAGCCGGTAGCCGTCGGTGTGGAAGTCGAAGGCGTAGCCGAGGTGGGTCTTCTGTTTGACGGTGTTCTTGGTTCCGCTGCGCTTGACCAGATCTGGCTCGTAGATCTGGAACCACAGCCCGTGCGAGGCGTGAGCCGAGGAGCCGATCATATCCAAATAACCGCCCAGCGTATGCGAGCTCACCGATCGCCCTTTGGCCTGGGCGACGATGGTCGTGGAGCCGGAGACCTTTCCGGTCGTTCCCATCGTGAAGGCATCACCGCCAACCCAAAGGCCGTCGAGAAGGACCGGGTGATCCTGGGCCGAGGCGATCGAGACGGCGCCAACCATGCTGACAAATATCGCGAGAACTGCGAGGCGAGACATAAGCTTCATGACATGCTCCTCCAACGCGGGCCACAGCCTTCGTGACACGTGTCTACACCCACTGACGCCGGACTGCGGATCCGCTCCAGAGGAATGTGGATGAGTAGGTAAATTAACTGGACTTTCTTACCACACGGCTCGGAGATGGGTCAACACTCTTCGGAGGGAGGCACCCCAGCCGTCGGTGGACACGCAAATCCGGCCATACGTGTCACCTTTACTGTGAGCAACTGCGCGGATAGACTCCGGTTTTCGCGTTGACGCGGACCGCGGAGGTAACCACAGTCATGGCCGATGCCGATACAGAAGGCGCCAAGAATTACCGGGCAGAGATCCCCCAGAAGAGTGAGCCGTTCTTTCTCAAGGGCTCGAATGAGCTCGACTGGGGATTGAAGAACCGGCTGGCCAACATATTTAGCCCGAACTCCGGGCGAACCGTCATGCTGGCCTTCGATCACGGCTACTTCCTCGGACCGACCAGCGGGCTCGAGCGCATCGATCTCGACATCGTGCCGCTCACCCCTTACGCCGACACCCTGATGCTCACGCGTGGCATCCTGCGTACCACCATTCCGCCGACCTACACCGGCGGGATCGTGCTGCGAGCCAGCGGCGGGCCGAGTATTTTGAAGGAGCTCTCGGATGAGGAGATCGCCTTGAGCGTTGACGAGGCCGTACGGCTCAACGCCGCCGCCATGGCCGTGCAGGTGTTCATCGGCGGCGAGCACGAGACCAGGTCAGTCCACAACATGACCAGGCTGGTGGATGCCGGCAACAGAAACGGTATTGCCACCCTGGCAGTGACCGCGGTGGGCCGCGACATGGCGCGCGACGCCAAGTACATGCGCCTTGCCACTCGCATCTGCGCTGAGCTCGGTGCGACCTACGTGAAGACCTACTACGTCGAAGACGGTTTCGATACGGTTGCTGCCGGCTGCCCGGTTCCCATCGTCATTGCCGGCGGCAAGAAGATTCCCGAGGAGGATGCGCTCGAGCTTGCCCACCACGCCGTGCAGGAAGGCGCGGCCGGCGTGGACATGGGCCGCAACATCTTCCAGGCCGAGTGCCCGGTCGCGATGATTCAAGCGGTGCGCAAGGTCGTACACGAGGACCTGGCGCCGAGCCAGGCATACGAGCTCTACCAGACGCTCAAGAGCGAGGGCTGAACGCGACGGGCGGCCGAGGCTCGTATCTTTATGGAGAATCGCTGGTCCGAAGAAGCAGCCGCCGAGTCAGTCGCTCGCTACGGGGAGCGCTACGGGGAAGAGCTCGCTTTGCGCACCTACTCGAGCCGGCTGCTGGGCGCGGAGCCCGGGCTGGTCCTTCATGGCGGCGGCAACACGTCGGTCAAGGGTTCCGTGACGAATCGTTTCGGCGAGACCGTCGAGGTTCTTTACGTAAAGGGATCGGGCCTCGACCTTGCGACCATAGAGCCTGATGGCCACGTGGCCCTCGACCTCGACTACGTGTGCCGGCTGCGTGCGCTCTCACATATCTCCGATGACGAGATCGTTGACGAGTTGCGCAGGCGTTCGCTCGAGCCCGGGGCGCCGGCCCCGTCGATCGAGGCGCCGGTTCACGCTCTCATTCCCGACCGATTCGTAGATCACACCCATGCGGATGCGATACTGGCGATCACCAACCAGCCTTCTGGTGCGGTGAAGGTGCAAGAGGCGCTCGGCGGCGGGGTAATCGTGGTGCCCTATGTGGTGCCGGGCTTCCAGCTCGCCAGGGCTGTTGCCGAAGCCTACGAGGAAGACCCCGAAGCGCGCGCCATGGTGTGGATGCATCATGGAATTGTCACCTGGGGAGAGACGGCGCGCGAGTCCTACGACCTCATGATCGAGCTGGTCACGCGCGCCGAACAGTATCTCGACCGCAGTGCGAGCACGCCGATCGTCGTCGAGTCACCTACACCCGTGGAGGTCGCCGAGGAACGGCTTGGGCATGTAGCGCCGATCGTCCGCGGGCTTCTGGCCACCAGGACGAGCGACGCTGACCGTCCCGTGCGGCGTGTCGTTCTGAGGCCGGTGGTGAGTCGCAAGGTGCTCGACCTTCTCGACTTCTACGGTGGACGTGAGCTTGCGGTGTCGCCGCCACTTACCTGCGATCATCTGATACGAACACGCGTTTTGCCGGCCTGGGTGGATAGCCCCGACTACGAAGACGAAGAGCGCCTGCGCGGTCAGATAGAAGAGACGTTGCGGGTTTACTCGAAGGACTACAATGCCTACTTGATGCGCCACGCCGAGCGCATGCCGGACGGCGTCGAGCCCTTTCTGCCGGTTCCGCGCGTCGTGCTCCTACCCGGCCTCGGCGCCCTGTGTGCCGGAGACGACGGGCGCGAGGCGACGATCACCCGCGATATAACCGAGCGAACGTTTTCGGCCCTGGCCATGATTGCCGCTGCCGGAGAATCATACGAGGCGCTACCCGAAGAAGACCTCTTCGATATGGAGTACCGCAAACTCCAGCACGCCAAGCTCGAGGGCACGGCTCCGCCGCCGCTTGCCGGCACAGTCGCCCTCGTTACCGGCGCGGCAGGAGCCATCGGTTCGGGCATCTGCGCGAAGTTGCTCGAAAACGGCGCCCACGTTGCGGCAACCGATCTTGCCGGCGATGCGCTTGATGCACTCGTCGAGCAGCTCGGTGAGCGCTTCAGCGGGCGCGTGATGGGTGTCACGCTCGACGTGACCGACGAAGACTCGGTGGCCGCCGGCTTCGACGCCGTCAGCCGCGCCTGGGGTGGCGTGGACCTGCTCGTCATCAACGCCGGCCTCGCCCACGTTTCGACGTTGCAGGAAATGGATGCCGAGCAGTTCCGGCGCGTACAGCGGGTCAACACCGAGGGGACCCTCCTTCTGCTGCAACGGGCAGCCAAGCACCTGAAGGGGCAGGGTACCGGCGGCGACATCGTATTGGTCTCCACGAAGAACGTCTTCTCGCCCGGAGCCCAGTTCGGTGCCTACAGCGCCACCAAGGCCGCCGCCCATCAGCTTGCCCGCGTGGCCAGCCTCGAGCTGGCCGAGGACGACGTGCGCGTGAACATGGTCTCGCCCGACGCCGTGTTCTCTCATGGGGAACGGAAGTCCGGACTGTGGGCCGAAGTAGGCCCCGACCGCATGCGTGCCCGCGGCCTCGACGAAGACGGCCTCGAGGAGTACTACCGCAACCGTAATCTTCTCAAGGCCCGCGTCACTGCCGAGCACGTTGCCAACGGGGTTCTGTTCTTCGCAACGCGCCAGACTCCAACGACCGGGGCCACGCTTCCTATCGACGGCGGCCTGCCGGACTCGACGCCACGTTAGCTGTCGCAGTAGAGGTGCTGGTGACCCACGCGGCCTAACTGTCCGCGCACATACTGCTGTTCTTCGGTAGTAGGCCCTTGGACAGGGCGTCTTGCATGACCTTCACGGAGCGGTCCCAAAGCTTGTAGCGCTTCTTCGCGAAAAGTGCGCGGACCTCACGGTGTCCCGAGGACACAGGCGCCTCGAGCGCCTGCACCAGATCTTCGAGCGAAACCCATATCCAGTCCCGGCGTTCTTGCTTCGCGTAGCATGGAGCTTTTTCGATGACCGATGCCGGAACGAACGGGACGCGAACCACATACGACTCGAAGCGCCCCCAGGAGGCCGTCGGTTTACCGGCGAGCTCACGCGGTGATGGGCCGGGATAGACGCACCTGGTCTCTTCGTGGAACTCCCGGCTCGCAGTCTCTTCGACAGTCTCTCCGCTCTTGGCACTCCCGCCGAAACTTCCCCAAGCCTTGCGATCGCCCTCCGGGTCATAGGCGAGCAACACATAGGCAGACTGCCCGGAGCAGGCATAGGCAATGATACCCGCAGAAATTCCTTTGTCCTTGGCGAGCGAGGTCAGTGGAAATCCGAGCGTGCAGGAAAGCAGAAGTGCACTAATCGGCAGTCTGAGGCTTCGCATACTCGAGGTCATCTTCTCTGCGGAGCCGGTTCGGTGGCTCGGTCGGGAGCGGGTTGCGCGCGGCCAACCTGCGTCAGCTTCCGGTTACGACTCTTACCGGCGCAACGGCAGGCACTATCTTCTCGAGCCTTGCGCTCACGCGCTCGGTTATCGAGTCAACGTCCAGGTCGGCGTCGGCGAGTTGTTGGGAGCGTTCGCCGTGGGCGATGAAGCGGTCGGGGAGGCCGAGGATCTCGAGCCGGCCGGCATCGCAGCGGCCGTTGGGTTGGGCCAACGCGAGCTCGGCGACGGCGGCGCCGAAGCCGCCGGTTATGGCGTGATCCTCGAGGGTGAAGACCATAGGCTGGCGAGCGAGCTCATCGAGGATCGTCTCTTCATCGAGCGGCTTTGCGAAGCGGGCGTTTATTACCGCCAGCGCGTGGCCGCTGCTCTCGAGAATTCTACGGCGCACCTCGAGAGCGGTGTAGGTCATTGACCCGTAGGCGATCAAGCAGCCATCTTCCCCGTCGGCAACACGCTCGGCTTCGCCCACGGCAAACGGCTTGTGCTCGAGCTGTTCGTCGGGGTGGGCGCCGGCGCCGCGCGGGAAGCGAATGGCCGTGGGGCCGTCCCATTCCAGG
>PIVZ01001193.1 GCA_003354045.1 bacterium | reverse complement strand
GCCGGTCAGTGCCAGGATGTAGCACAGGCACAGCGATCGGTTCATAGCGGGGCTCCTTTAGTTGGTTTGCAGCAGGTGTTTGGGATTGAGGCCGCGCAGCCAACGGAACGGCAGCCTGGTTTGACGAACCAGGCCATCTGTGCTTCTAGCGACGCTGGTGAAGGTGACGGTAATGCTGGCGAGAGCCACTTTGTTTTTGAGCAGCTCGAGCTTGGCTTCGAATCGCTCGATCTGCTCTCCGACGCGATTGAGCTCCTTTTCCACTCCGATCGCCGCCTTTACGTCTTCAGCTCGTTCCAGCAGTGCTTCGAGTCGCGTCCGGACGGCCTTGGCGTTTCTCAAGCGGGCTTTGAGATCGACGTACTCCTCCGTCACATCGGTAGCTTCGAGCTTGCGATAGCTCACGTCGCCGAGCGTCTCGATGCGGTCACAGGCAAGCTGGTGCTGTTCGACGGGTACGCGGATGGTGATCGCGGGGCCGTCGATGAGTTGCACGTATCCGCCGAAGGACTCGGCGAGTTGTCGAGCCTCCTGCAATGCCGGCTCGATCTCCGGCACCACGATTCGGTAGTTGGATGTGTAGACGACCATGCGGCGATTCGGCGGCACGTTGGTCTGAGCCGACTTCTGCGACACGAGCCGGGAGGTCGGGAAGACCGGAGACGCGACGCCGGGAGAGAGCTGCACCGGCACGTCCTGACCCGCGAAGGATCCCGGGATGTCGCCGTTCACGGGTGCCGTGGATTCGGCACGCATGCCTTGTAGACCCAGGTGGGCGCAGCCCGTCACGGCCGGCAGCGTGCAAAAGCACGCGAGCAAGACGGC
>PIVZ01001192.1 GCA_003354045.1 bacterium | reverse complement strand
GCTCGTTCGCCGGCGGCTTCCTGGCCCTCGACCGCAACGGCAACGGCACGATCGACGGCGGCACGGAGCTCTTCGGCGCCAAAACCTACCAACTCCCGGCGCAGGACGAGCCCAACGGCTTCCTCGCCCTCGCGATCTACGACGCGCCCGAAACCGGCGGCAACCGCGACGGCTTGGTCTCGACGGCCGACGAGGTCTTCTCCGAGCTGCTCCTGTGGATCGACGCCAACCACGACGGTGTCTCCCAGAGCTCGGAGCTCCAGGGTCTGTTGCTTCACGGTGTCGAGGCGATCGACTTGGATTACGTCACCTCTGGCCGGCGGGATCGTCACGGTAACCTCCTCCCGTGGACGAGCATGGTCCACTTCGAGGACCATCAGCGTTTCGCCGCCGCTGACGTCATTTTTCTGAGGGAGTAAGGCGACGAGGCGGCCCGCGCTCCCAGCGGGGCGTGCTCCCAGCATGCCCTCCGCTGGGAGGGCCGGGGGACATGTGAGTACCGAGCAGGTCGGGATTGACCCGCGCTCCAAGCGGGTCTATCGTAGATTCTTCTGATGTCCAGGCCCTCGTTGGGATGGGCCAGAATCCGACTTCGAGACGAAAGGATGGTCCAGATGGTTCAACGTGCTTCTCTGTGGATCCTCGCTTCGGTCCTGTGGATCCTCCCGGCAGGGTCCCAGGAGCTGCCGCTTGAGAGGGAGGATAAGCCCCGGTTCACGGCCACCTACGACGAGCAGTACGCCGACGGGCAGTACTACCGCAAGTTGCGACCCGAGGAGATCCCCGACCACGCCCTGGTCTACAACCTCTTGCACCACGGATCGC
>PIVZ01001191.1 GCA_003354045.1 bacterium | reverse complement strand
AAGCGCCGTACGGCCGACGGCTACCGGGTCAACGGGTGATCGGGACACTCTGGCCTGTCGCGATCGGTCTCGCAGTACTTGGAAGCATTCCGTTCATGCCGGGAGCCGTCCAGGGCCTGACGCTGACAGGAGTCCTCACGGCAGCCGGCTCCGTTGGCGGCTTCCTTCAACTGCGTAGCCGCTCCATGACGGCATCCGGTCGCCCGAGTCTCCTCAAGGAGCTGTTGCCTGTACTCGCCTCCGCCGCCCTGATCTACGGTCTCCTGCTGGGCGCGTTCATCCTGAACACGATACTCGACAGCACCCTCTCCGTCTGGCAACAACAGATTGGCTACGCGAGCCTCGTCGTGATCGCTCTGCTCTCTGGCGTACTGGCGAACCCGAACTACGTCGGACACCACCGCATGTACCGCGACCGGCTGATGGAGCTGTTCATGCCCGGCGACAAGGCCGTCAATACCGGGGAGTGGCAAGAAGCCAGGGAGGCCAACGAGTTCCTCCTTTCCAAGGTAGAGCAGGCACGGCCGTATCACCTCATCAACACCAACCTCGTGCTGGTGGATTCACGCGTCCGGCGCCTTCGCGAGCGCGGCGGCGACAGCTTCATCCTCTCGCCCATGTACTGCGGTAGCTCCGCCACGCAGTGGTGCAAGACTGCTGAACTTCAATCCGCGGGCATTCGCGGCATCACACTGGCCACCGCCATGGCCATCTCAGGGGCGGCCATGAACCCCAACGCCGGTCCGGGCGGACGTGGTCCGACGAGAAGCAAGCTGGTGTCCGCGCTGATGTCGTTGCTCAACCTCCGACTCGGCTACTGGACCG
>PIVZ01001190.1 GCA_003354045.1 bacterium | reverse complement strand
TTGCCGACGTCCAACGGCCGGAAGGCCACGCTCACCGGCCAGACATCGTCGTCGTCGAGGGCGAATGGGCCGCCGCCGCTCATGATCTCGAAGTGTTCGCAGCTCTCGGAGATCTCGCCGATTAAGATGCCCTCACCGACGTTGCGGACGACGAAGTTGCGATACTCGATTTCGCCGATATCGGCGCTGCCGAAGTCGAGGGTCTCGGCGGACAGATCGCAGATCGGGATCGGCTCATAGCTGGTGCCCGTGCAGAGGACGTTGCTGCACACCTCGAGTCCGGTCTCGACCACGCAGACGTGGTCTCCACCCTCGGTCGGCGTGTAGCGGATCGTGACCTGATGCACCTGCCCTGGGGACAGCGCGTACGTGCCGCCGCCATCGACGATGTTGAATCTGGCGCACGCTTCCGTGACGATCCCCTCGAGAATCGTGTCGCCGCCATTCGTGATCGTGAAGCTGCGGTCCTGGGTCTCGCCGACAGGTACGTAGCCGAAATCGAGTTCCAGCGGGCTGACGATGCAATCGGGGGAGAGGTAGCGCCGGCAGTCGCAGAGGTCGAGGATCGTGCAGTTGAATGTGAAGTAGGAGCCGGCGATGTCCATTTCCTCGTACTGGTCGTTGACGATCACCATGCGGCCGCTGCTGAGCGCGAAGTCGGCGTGCATCTCGAAGTCGTCGCCGATCCAGCCCGGGCTGATTTCGAAGAAGGTCAGGGTGCCGAGTTCGATCACCTCGCCGTACTGGGCGTCGGTAAATGCGATCGAGAGTCCCTCCTCGATGGTGCCGAGGACGAGAGGTGAGTTCCATGTGGCGGAGTAGGTGC
>PIVZ01001189.1 GCA_003354045.1 bacterium | reverse complement strand
TCGGCTCGCTTCCGTACGACCTCGAGATCATGGCCCCTGCCGACTACGAAGCCGCCGACGAAGAGGAGCTTCTCGACGGCAAGCGCAGCGCGTATGACGTAGTGATGTTCGACGGCCACTCGACGGATCGCCTGCCGCAGGGGAACTACTTCTTCTGGGGCGCCGCGCCGAAGATCGAAGGCGTCACGACAGGCGAGATGATCGACAACGAAGTGATCTTCAATTGGGACGACACGCACCCCATCTTGCGATACGTCGGCGTCGAAACGCTGTACGTCTATGAGTGGCTCGCGCTGACGCTCCCGCCCGAATCCGTGAGTCTGATCGAAGGCGAGCGGACGCCGGTGCTGAGCTACCTGACGCGCGACGCGAGCCAATACCTCGTTTGCGCGTTCCGCCTGATATCCGAGGGCCCCGGCGGAGGGCTGGCCTACAACACGTACTGGGCCACAACGGTCGACTTCTTGATTTTCATGCAGAACTCGGTCAACTATCTCGCCTCCAATATCGCGATGGCCGGTCGCCAGAGCCTCGTGCCCGGCGAACCGGTGACCCTTCCGATTCCGGAGCGAACCGAGGAGGTCACCGTGGTGCGGCCCGACCGGCGCGAGGACGCCGTGCCGACCGCCGGCTACCAGAGCGTCCACTACGCCGACACCCGCGTGGTGGGCCCCTACACCCTCGATCCCGGCGTCCCGGGCAACGACACTTTCGCCGTCAATCTCTTCAACCGGATCGAGAGCCACGTCGCGCCCGCTGCGGGCATCACGCTCGGAGCCGAGATGGTTGCGACCCAAGCCACCACGGTCGAGGTCAATCAACCTGCAT
>PIVZ01000048.1 GCA_003354045.1 bacterium | reverse complement strand
TGGTCAAGATTTGGTAACTGATTTGACTACGGAAAGTCTCTCCCTACATGCATTAATTAGAGCCACGGGTCAAGTCAAAAGTAAAAGTCATGCACGTCAAATTGCAATTTGACGTGCAGTAGTTTGATAACCTATGACTAAATTTGACATGCATTCGAGACGTTCCATAGAGACCCTGTGCTGTCGAAGATCATCTTACGGCCCTACGAGGTGGAACCCCTCACTACTCACACTCCCCGACCGAGTCTCCCCCAAAACAAATCATGGCGCTGAATTATATCTCGGCGGAGATGAAGGCCGTTGTGTAGTCGGTCTTCCAGAAGGGGAAGAAGTCGATGCCCCGCAGGTCGGTTCCGGCCAGGCGCTCGTCCACGGAAATCGGCCGCGCCGCCGCGCCGGTGCGCTCGACGACCTCGCCCTGGCTCGTCCAGCTAAGCGGCGTCATCGAGCGCCAGCCGGCGGCCTTGGCGGAGAAGAACTGGCGGCCGCCAGGATCGAGGATCAGCACGGCCTCGACCGTGGCTCCGTCAGTGCCAGTGGTCGTCACGCTGGCGCGTAAGGTGCGATTGACGCCGAACATGCGCTCGGCGCGCTCGAGAAAGGCGACCAGGTCGCTCACGCTCGACATGGCGGGAACGGCTGCGGTCGCGACGACGGCGGCGCTGGCTGCTGCTATGATCATACGCTTCATGGCTCCATAGGCTGCTTGCGATGACCCGGCGTTGTCAAGCGACTGAGCCCGGCGGGGGGTGCACGGCGACCCGCGTGGCGGCGTTTCTTGCGGAAAGCGGGGCCCCAACGAGGGGCCCCGCTCGATCCCTGGACCGTTAATTGCGTGATTTCAGGGACTTCGGCTCTCAGGTCGGGCCATACGGGTTGTTAAGTGGGGTCGTTATCCAGTAAAAAAGATAGATCGGCCGGGGCAATGCCCGAGACCGAGCGACTTGGCCAACCGATTCGTTGATGAGGATGCCTCGCATGAACCGACATGTAACCCTGCTGGCTGCGGCGAGCCTCCTGCTCGTCTCGCTCATTGCTGCTCCATGCGCCCGGTCCCAGGATCTCGCCGTCGATGGCGGGGCGAAGATCGTCAACGGCCTACCGAGCCCGGGCAATGCTGCCACCGGCGTTCTGCTGTGGGTCGGGCCGGACGTCTCCGCTCAGGATTTCATGTGCTCGGGTGTGATGATCGGTTGCCGCACCTTCCTTACCGCGGCGCACTGTATATGTCCGGGTGCCGGCAACGCTGCCGAGTGTGAAGCAGCGTTTCCCGACGTGGCCGACTTGAGGGTTTTCTTCGCCCATGGCGGCACCAGCCACGTGCGCGAGCTATGGGTCAAGCCGAGCTACCTACGCAGCGTTCGAGGGGACATTGCGATCGTGCGCATGTCGCGAAGGATAGACGGTATCCATCCGGTCAGGATCAACCGCGACGGTCAGCCGGGCAACTTCTTTCGTGCCAGCATCGCGGGCTTCGGTGTGACCGACGAAGGCGAGAAAGACGAAGGTATTCGCCGTTTCGGTGAGGTGCAGCTGCGGCCGTGCCCCGGGCGCATAGCCAAGCCGGCCAACGTCTGCTGGGAGTTCGAGGCGCCACTCAGCGTGGCACCAACCGACTCCAATATATGCTTCGGCGATGACGGCGGCCCGCTCATCAGCGACTTCGGCGCCGGCCCCGTGCTGGTCGGCGTCAACGTGGGTAATTCGCCGGGCGTAACGGATCCGGACCAGATACCGCCGACCTGCGGCCCCGGTGTGGTCGGATATGCGACCAACGTTTACAACCATCGCAACTGGATCGCGAAGAAAGCCGGCATCGACGTGTTCATCGAGCGCTGCGGCGATCTTCCCAAGGTTGGAGACGACGAGGTCATGACGCTTGGAGCCGCCGCCGAGTTGCCCCGCTCAGAGAAGGAGGCGCGCTACAGCTTCGACGTTCCGTCGCGCACCTTCAAGATCCGCGTCGGCATAAGCGGCAGCAACAAGCGGCGTGGCGATTTCGACCTCTTGGTCGCTTTGGACAGGCCGCCGTTCAAGGGCGATTTCGACTGTACGATCGATCACCCGGGTTTCTACGGCATGTGTGAGTTAAACGATGTGGACCCGGAGACGCGATCGGTAGAACTCCTGGTGGAGCACGTTCGCCAGGACCAGGGAAGGGGACGTAGCGCCTTTCAAGTGACAGTTACCTTCTTCAGAGCCCCGTTCGAGGGAGACCCGCCGGCGGATCCGAACAAGCTGAGCTACGTCAAGCGTAGCGCCACCCGCCGCTTGCTCACCTGGAGAGACAACAGCTCCGACGAAGAGGGCTTCCTGCTGCAGCGTAAGATCGGCCACGAGTTCAACGAGTTCTTCGACCACGCCATCCTCCGGGCGAACCAGGCGAAGTTTGGCGAGGAAGTGGACCCGGAACTGACCTACACCTACCGCGTACGCGCGTTCAACGAGAAGGGCGCATCACGCTATTCGAACAACTGCATCGTGAATGAGGACAAGCCCGTGCGCCCGCTGGGACTGCGCGCCGCGGAGCTCAACGCGCGCTCGATCCTGCTCAAATGGCGCGACCGCAGCAACAACGAGGCCGGTTTCCAGCTGCAGCGGCGCAAGTTCGGTGAGAGACGTTGGGAGACGATAGCGTTGACCGGTCAGAACGAGCGGACCTATCTCGACGAGACGGTCAAGCCAGCCAAGACCTATCAGTACCGCGTGCGCGCCCAGGGTCGGATCAACGAGTGCGTGCCCAATTCGAAGTACGCACCGGTCAAGACCTTCTCGACACCGGCAGGGTAGGCCGCTGGCGGCTACCCGCCCGACTATTACACGGCTGGCTTTACACAGGCTCGATCATGGCCGATAGATCGCAGCATCGGCCATGCGTTTCATACACACCTCTGATTGGCACCTCGGACGGCTGTTTCACGGCGTCCATCTGACCGACGATCAAGCCCACGTGCTCGACGAGTTGGTGAGGCTCGTCAGCGAGGCGAAAGCGGACGCCCTGCTGGTTGCCGGCGACGTCTATGACCGGGCCGTCCCGCCTCCGGAGGCGGTGGCTTTGCTCGACGATTTCCTCGTCCGCGTGGTCGTGGACGCCGGAGTGCGTGTGGTCATGATGGCCGGCAATCACGACAGTCCACAGCGACTCGCATTCGGCTCCCGTCTTTTCGAGGCACGTGGGCTTCATCTGGTGGGTTATCCCGAAGACGCGGCACGGCCAATGGTCTTCGAGGACGATGACGGCCCGGTGAGCGTGTTCGCGATTCCCTATGCCGAGCCAGCCCTGGTTCGCGAGCGCCTCGAAGACGAAGGCGTGCGCGACCACGGATCCGCTCTTGCCGCCGTCATGGAGACCGTACGAGGCGCGCTGCCGGGCGGACATCGATCGGTGGTCATGGCCCACGTGTTCGCTGCCGGCAGTGAGGAAAGCGAGTCCGAGCGGCCGCTCTCGGTCGGGGGATCAGGGGCGGTCGAGACCTCGGCCTTCGGCGGTATCGACTACGTGGCCCTCGGGCACCTGCACCGCTGCCAGCAGGCAGGATCCGGCCGCATACGCTACTCAGGGTCGCCGTTGAAATACTCGTTCTCGGAAGCGGCGCACGGCAAGTCGGTGAGCGTCGTCGAGATGGACGCCGCCGGCCGCTGCACGGTCGAGGAGGTGGAGCTCAGCGCGCACCGGGACGTGCGCGTGATTCGCGGCAGCATCGCCGAGATCTGCGCCGGTCCGGACAGCGGCGAGAACCGCGATGACTATGTGCTGGCCGAGATCAGTGACAGAGGCGCAGTGCTCGATGCCATCGGTAAGGTCAGGGAGGTCTATCCCAACTGCCTGCACATAGATCGTTCGGCCTTCTTTGCCGGCAGTGATGGAAGCCAGCCGTCTCGCGAACGGATAGACCACCGCCGGCACAGTGAAGATGAGCTCTTCCGCGCCTTCTTCGAGGAGGTCACGGGCGAGACAATCCCGGAGGACGAAGCCGAAGTCTTTGCCGACGTCGTAGATGGACTTCGTCGTTCGCAGCGGGAAGCGGGAGGGGCGGCTTGAAACCTCTCGAGCTTGTCGTCCGCGCCTTCGGACCCTACGCCGCCGAGCAGGTCTTCGATTTTGGTGAGCTCGGGGGCCGCACTTTCTTCTTGATCCATGGCCCCACCGGCGCGGGCAAGACCACCGTTCTCGACGCGATGTGCTTTGCGCTCTACGGTACGACTTCGGGTGCGGAGCGTGACGCGCGCCGTCTGCGCAGTGATCACGCTGCTCCGCAGGTCGTCACCGAGGTAGTGTTCGACTTTACGCTCGGAGCCGATCGTTACCGCGTGGAGCGCCGCCCCGAACAGGAGCGCCCGTACAAGCGTGGGAAGGGCACGACGACCGAGAGGGCACACGCCGTCATCTGGAAGATCGACCGGGCCGGCGGGCCAGACGCCGTCCTTGCCGACAAGTGGAGCACGGTAACCGCCGAGGTGGTGAGCCTTATGGGCTTCGAGGCCGACCAGTTCCGCCAGGTCGTCATGCTTCCCCAGGGCCAGTTCCGGCGGCTTCTGATGGCCGACTCCGGCGAGCGCGAGGTTATCCTCGAGAAGCTCTTCGGCACCGAGCTCTACCGGCGCATCGAGGACGCCCTCAAGGAAGCGAAGTCCGAGCTTGCCAAGAAATACGATGTGCTCGGTGCCCGTCGCGGGCTGCTTCTCGAGAACGCTGGTGTAAGCGATGCGGATGAGCTGGAACGCGGTCTCGCCGAGTCCGTCGAGTGTCTAACGAAGGCGACGGAGCAGGTCGGGTCACTGAGAGCCGGGGAGAAGAAGCTGCGCAAGGAGCTTGCCGCGGCCGAGAGCGACATCCTCAAGCTGCACGAGCGCGATCGGGCCGAGGCCGCACTGCAGGCGATAACGGCAGATGCCGCGATCTTTGAAGACAAGCGCGAGAGTCTGACGGTCGCGCGCCGGGCGTTGCCGCTCGAGACGGAGAGGCAAGCGCTACTCGACAGGCGCGGCGATTGCGAGAAGGCAGTCGGCAGGTGCGGTAAGGCGGAAGAGGCGCTGGGCGAAGCAGCGTAGCATCTGGAGGGCGCCCGCCTGGCTTTCGAGGCCGAAGACAAGCGTACGCCGGAGCGCAAAATGGCCGAGACGGAGCTGGTGAGGCTGCGCGGCCTTACTGACAAGGTGGGCGATCTACAGTCGCTCAGTGAGAAGCGCGACGATAGCGACAGTGCCAAGCGGACGGCCGGCAAGGCTCGCGAAGGATGCACGGCCGAGGTTCAGCGGCTGACTCGGGAGAGCGAAGCGGCTGCCCGTGAGCTAGAGGCGGTACGTGCGCTGGCCGTGAAGAAAGAACCGCGTGCTGCGGCGCTCGTGGAAGCGACGCGTCTTCGCGACGGTCGCAAGCAGCTCGACGAGCTCACCGTCAGGCGCACGCAGGAGAAGGCCAAGCACGAAGCGCTCGAACAACGGGTGCGCGAGAGCGCGCAGGCGCTGATGGGCGTGCGCGCCGATCTGGAAGCGGCACGCGATGCCTGGGGCCAAGGCCAGGCCGCGGTACTCGCCTCCGCTCTCGAGTCCGGCGAGCCTTGCCCTGTGTGTGGCTCGACCGAGCACCCGGCTCCCGCCCCGAGCGCTGCCGGTCTTCCCGCCCACGGCGACATAGAGGCGCGTGAGAAGCTGTGTCGCGAAACCGAGGCGAAGCTCGAGGAGAGTCGAAACGAGGAGCGCGAGCGGGCCCGGCGGCTAGCCGAAATCGAAACGGAGGCGAAGACCCTGCGCGCGCAGCTCGAAGAGGCAGCGGACGTGGAGGCCGCCGACCTCGAGACTGCCTGTGAGGATGCGCGAAACGCCGTTGAAGAGGCGATGCGGGCTGAGGAGACGATGCCGGTGTCCGAGCAGAACGTCGAACAGTTCGGCGGTGAGCTTCGCACCGCGCGTGACGCGGAGGAGAATGCGCGGGCACAGTGCGAGGTCTGCGAGAGTAGCTGCACCCGCGCCGCCACGGTGCTCGAGGAAGCGGAAAAGCTCGTTCCCGAGAAGCTGCGAGCCCCTGGTGAGCTTGGCGCTGCGATCGACGAGTGCGAGGCCGGTGTGGCGGCGTTAGGTACCGCGCTGAAGCGGGCAAGGGAGGCGGCTGCCGGGGCCGAGAAGCGCCATGCCGCCGATGCGAGGGCGCTGGAAGAAGCGCGCAAGGCCGAGACCGAAAGCCGCGAGGCTGCCGAAGGGCATGCAGCCCGCTTCGCGGCCGCGCTCGGCAAGGCCGGCTTTGCCGCCGAGGCCGCGCTAGCGGCCGCGCGCATGGCCGAAGCCGAAATCGATGCTCTCGAAGCCGAGATCAAGCGCTTCGACGGCTCGCTGGCGGCTGCGCGCGGACTGGCCGAGCGGGCCGCCGAGGCCGCCAAGGGACTTTCCCTGCCCGATCTCGAGCCGATACGTGCAGCGCTCGCGGCGGCTGAGGCGTCGCTCGAAGACTCGATTGCGAAGCAGGCAACGCTCAGCGATGACGTCAAGCGCAAGAAAGAAACGCGCGAAACTCTCGCCGAGGTGGGTGAAGAGCTGGGCGAGTCGGAGAAGCGCTACGCGGTCGTAGGGCGTCTTGCCGACGTCGCCACAGGCAAGAACGCTCCCGGTATTCCCTTTCAGCGCTTCGTTCTGGCCGCCCTGCTCGACGACGTGCTGGCAGCCTCGAGCGAGTGCCTACGCATCATGAGCAACGGCCGCTACACGCTGGAGCGTTCCAGGGACCGGGAGAGCCGTCGTAAAACCGCCGGTCTCGAGCTCGCAGTCTACGATGCCTACACCGGTTTGGAGCGCCCGGTTGCCACGCTCTCCGGCGGCGAGAGCTTCCTTGCCTCGCTATCTCTTGCTCTCGGCCTGGCCGATGTCGTGCAAGCCTACTCGGGCGGCATCCATCTGGACACGATCATTGTCGATGAAGGCTTCGGCACGCTCGACCCCGAAGCACTGGATCTCGCGCTGCGCGCACTGCTCGACCTGCAGAAGGGAGGCCGTCTGGTCGGCATCATCTCGCACGTTCCCGAGCTGAGGGAGAGAATCCAGACCCGCCTGGAGATCACCACCGGCCGGGAAGGTAGCGAGGCCCGTTTCGTTATCGATTGACCCGCGGAAGGCTCTGGCCAAGCACCGAGCGCAAGGGAAGCTCGAGCGCCGGCGGATTCTTCTGGCGAACGTCTGGCTGCGGTGGAATTGACACGTTCAGCCTGCGGTCGAGGCTCCCGTTCTCATCGACCGCGAGGCCGCGCCGCGTAGTCGAACTCCTCGAGACGGTAGTCCTCGGAAGCGGCCTGTACCGCGCGGACGATCGTAAGGTCGAATTTTTCGGCGACCTCCTTCCAGGTAACGGAGGGGTCTATCTTGCCGAGGCTCGCCATCAACTCGAACTCTTCCTCCAGGCGCCGGCCGGAGAGAAGGTCGCGCTCGGGGATGCCGACCCGCGCCAGTCGGCTGAGGATGTCACGCTCGGCAAGTGTGGCGGTTTCTTCCGTCGAGAGCTCGTAGCTCCGCCCGGCCAGCTGTTCGCTGGCGTCGATCGCCCACTCCGTCGCTTCGAGCAGGTGCCGCCGGTCGTCTTGCATCCAGTGAATGGCGCGAATTTCTGCTGCCACTATGTGGCGGACCGCTTCGGGTTGCTCCTGCGCGAACTGCTTGCGGAAGTACAGATAGCCGGAGCTCAAGTTTCTGTGCATCACGCGGCTGGCCGGATGTCGTATTAGCGACACAGTGACGGTCGGTTCCCAACCGGCGAAAGCGTCTATCTCGCCGCGATGCAGAGCTCCGGGCATTTGCGAGATTTCCATGGCGACGAGCTCGACCTGCGATTCATCCAAGCCGTCGGCTGCCAACGTACGCAGCAATGTGTAGTGAGCGTTGGAGTTGAGTACGAAGCCGATCGCAGCCCCGCGCAGATCGCTCACCGACATGTAACGATTGGCCACGATGCTCGTGTATCCGCGCTGAATGAGCGCCGCGACGGTTGCCTCGAGGTTGGCAGCCGCGAGCAAAGTCGGCATATCGCCCCCGATGCCTATTTCCAGGTCTTCCGTTTGGAGGAAGGAGTTGACGTCGCCGCCTTTGAGGAAGGAATGGTATCGCACCTTCAAACCCAGCCGCCGTAGCTCGCGGGCGAGAATGAGATCACGCCTCATGGCTTCGGTGATTAGTCCCGTCGGTAGGTAGAGGGGCTGAGCGCCGAGATCTATGACACTCGAGTCGCCGCCGAACTCGTACTGCGAGTATATCGGGTGCTGCGCCAGGTCGGGGATCGCGATCGAGGAGCCTCCGTCGCGTTCATCGGACGAGCCGAATAGGAGGGCCACGGCGACCACAGCGGCCAGGATCAAGCCTGCGATGAGCTTGGTTCTCATTTTTCGCCCCCCGCGAGCGCCCGACCCGCACGACATCATAGAACGGGTGGGACCTTCTACGGAAGCCCCCTGCACACCGCGGTGCCTTTCAGCCCCTTCACCGGGCGTCACGAGACCGACGAATATCCGGGTGGCCGCTCCTCTTGATCCTTCGCGAAGGAAGGCGGCGGTACCCTGCATAGTCCGGCGGCAAATCGCCGAACGACGTGGCAAAAGGGAACGTAGGGGGCTGGACAGGGTCGCAGTGCGGCACCTATGATGACGGTGCGCGGGTGGCCGATCCATGCGGCGGGCCCGCGACGTGCGCGCACGAGACAGTGGGCGCGAAAGGGGTCTGTAGATGAGAAGAAAAAGAGCTGGGGTAGCAACGATGTTGTGTACGGCGGCGGTCTGCCTTGTGGTGCTCGGCTGGTCCGTCTCTGCGGCGGCTCAAGAGTGTGGCGATGTGACCGACGATGGAGGAGTGTTCGCCAGTGATGCGCTCGCCGTCCTGAAGAAAGCGGTCGGCCAGGATGTGGAGCTGATCTGTACGGATGGCTGCGCTCTGCTCGAGCCGCGCTTGGAAGCGCTCGAGACGCTTCTTGCCAGTCTGTCGATAGACGGCGACAACTTGGTGCTGACGGCGATGAACTTGCAGGTGGTGAGCGGCAGCGGGGATACCGACGGCACCGTCAACGGGCTCGGCAACGTCATAGTCGGCTACGATGAGGCCAACACCGGAGACTCCAAGGACGGATCGCACAATCTCGTCGTCGGTGCCTTTCACGACTACCCCAGCTATGGCGGATTGGTCGCCGGGCAGAATAACTCTGTCAGCGGCGAGGCGAGCTCCGTGACGGGCGGCAGGCTCAACATAGCCGAAGGCGATCTATCGACGATAAATGGCGGCTTGCTGAACCAGGCGCGCGGGCTGACATCCTCCATAGCCGGCGGCGAGGACAATCTGACGAACTCGACCAGCGCCGTCGTCAGCGGTGGCACCGGCAATACGGCCGACGGCGAGACAGCGGCCGTCAGCGGCGGCGAAGACAATGAGGCCGCCGGCGCCTCTTCCGTCGTGAGCGGTGGGCGTGGTCGAACTGCAACCAGCAGCTTCGACTGGCATGCCGGAGGGCTTTTCCAGGGCGAGTAGCGGGGCGGGGCCAGCCTCGACCGAAATGTTGCCGGCGTCGCCAGTGCCACGAGCTACGCGTGCGGGCGTGGACAACCGGCCGCAGCCATGTCGGGTGACGGCCCCAGCGGGCTGAGCACCACGGCCCGGTGCAATAGCCTGGCGCCCGTGTACACTCGGCTCACCATGCAAAGCTTCAACCAGGTGATGGCCGGTCGCTTGCTGGCTGCGGTTTGTGCTCTGACGTTCGCATTCGCGCCGGAAGCGCCCGCCGCCATCGAGGCTGCCAAGGCCCTCGACCCGGTGCCGCTGGAGGCCGCCGAGCCCCTGGATCCGGTCCTGCTCGAGCCCGCCGGCCGGGCCGCCGAACCGGCTCGACAAGACGCTATCGAGCCTGCCGCCGAAGCCGGGCAGCGAGACCCCGCCGACTCGTTGGAGCCGACCCCCATCGATACCGGCGAGGCGGTCAAGCCCACGCTCGTCAAGGTCTATGCGATCGCCAACCCACCCGACCTCCTGTCTCCGTGGCAGGCGCTCGGTACCGAGAAATACGTCGGCTCCGGTGTCATCATCGACGGCCAACGCGTTCTCACCAACGCACATCTGGTGGCCAATCAGGTAAGCATCGAGGTCAAACGCCAGGGCATGACGCGCCGCTATGAAGCGCGCGTGGCACACATCGGTCATCAATGTGACCTGGCGCTGCTAGAGGTGGACGAGCCAGGCTTCTTCGAGAACGTCGAGCCGGTAGAGCTGGGGACGCTCCCGAAGCTTCAGGACACGGCCGACGTTTACGGCTTTCCGATCGGAGGGGAGTCCATCTCGGTTACCTCGGGCATAGTCTCGCGGATGGAGATCGGCACCTACACTCACTCGTACTCCGACCTCTTGATCGTGCAGATCGATGCCGCGCTGAATCCGGGCAACTCGGGCGGCCCCGTGGTCGCGGGCGGCAAGATCGTGGGTATTGCCGTGCAAACCATGGAAGGGGCCGAGAACGTCGGCTACATGATTCCCGCACCCATCGTCAACCACTTCCTCGAGGACATCGAAGACGGCAGCTTCGACGGCTTCCCCAGCCTCGGAGTCGGCTGGCAGACGGTGGAGAGCCGCGCCTTGCGCGATGCGCTCGGCCTGAGAAGCGACGAGACCGGCGGTCTCGTCAACCGGGTGAACGCGGGCTCGAGCGTTGACGGCATCGTCAAGCCCGGGGACGTGCTACTGGCAATCGATGGTAACGAGGTCGCCGAAGATTTGACCATCGGCCTGGGCGAGCATGGCCGCATCACGGCCTCGTACGCGGTACAGCGCAAGCACGTCGGCGAGGAAATCGAGATCACGATCGCACGCGGCAACCGCCGCATAATCCAGAGTGTGATCCTCAAGAACGAGCCGACGCTGGTTGCTGGTCCGCACCATGACCGCAAGCCGACCTACCTGATACTGGGCGGCCTGGTGTTCCAGCCTCTGAGCTGGGACTATCTCGACTTCTTGTACGACTGGCGTTACGACCTCGCCTACTACGCCTATGTGGAGTACTTTCGCACGCCCGAGCGCCGTCAAGTCATTCTGCTCTCGAAGGTTCTCGCCGCCTCGCTGAACCGCGGCTACCACAACTGGGACAACGCCATCGTAAAGACCGTGCAGGGAGAAACCCCGCGCGACATGACCCACCTCGCCAGTATCATAGACTCAGCCAGGGGCGACAGGTTCGAAATAGTGACCGAGTCCGACAAGCGGCTGGTGCTCGACCTGGCCGAGGCACGCGCGCAGAGCGCGGCCATACTCGAGCGCTACGGGGTTTCGCGAGACCGCTCAGCGGATCTCTCCGCCGGGTCGTCCTCGTTGAACGCCGGACGCTAGTACTGCCGGCCCCGGGCAGGTCTGCGTCGATCACCCTCGGTCATGGCCAAGCCCGCGACGGGTCGGTGCCTGCAATGCGCGCCGCACGAGGCCATGGCGGCGCATTTGCTCCGGCGCCTCGGGCGCCCCTGACGACTGACTTCTCATCGGCATCGTGTATGATGCCGCAACCTCACAGACGGAGCCCCACGACCATGCACCCAAGTAAGGAATCGCTGATCAAGCTGTTCAGCTATTACCGTGACGCGGAGATCCGCGGCGCGGCTCTATTGATGAAGATGATGCAGCGGGAGAAGGACCCGGAAGCCCAGGTCCTGTTCTCGCGCCACATCGACGACGAGACGCACCACGCGTGGCTGTGGACCCGTCGTATAAAGCAAGAGGGCGGTTGGCCCGTCGAGGTGCCCGACGGCTACCAGCGCCGGCTCGGCAAGGCGCTCGGTATTCCGACCAACAACTTCGATCTCTTCGCGCTCACGGTCGTGGTCGAGGAACGTGCCGGCAGGCGCTACCAGGAGCACATAGAAAGTCCGCTGTGCGACGACAAGACTCGTGACTTGCTGATAGAGATAAGCAACGACGAGAAATGGCACATCGCATGGATGGAGGACTGGCTGATGAAGATGGCACGCGCGCGTGGCAGCGAAGAGGAGGGCCGCGCACGGTTGGCCCACTACCGCGACCAGGAGGCCATCGTCTTCGAGGAGATGAAGGAGTTCGAGCGCGGCTGGCTCGGCTTCTCGTTCTCCGATACGAGCGCCGATCTATCCGCCGCGAACCTCAAGGGATCTCAGGTTCAGGTAGGGTAGGTAAGCGGGCACGAGGTGCACGCGTAAGGTGGTGATCGCGACTCCGGGCAGCTCGATCTCGCCCGGATGGTTTTCGTCGAAGTCGAGGGCGCCTTCCGTCGCCACCCCCTTTCCCTCGTCGGTAATCATCTCGAGCCGGTAGAGGATACTCTCTCGCGCCTTCGGCAGGTTGGCGACTATACGCAGGCGCTTTGCTTTGACGGCCTCGGCAAAGCGCACCGCGCAAACGATGCTGAGAGCCTTCGCCGTCCAGCGCCACTCGCGAGTCCACCTATGGAGGCCCGTGTCGCCGTCCGATTGCGGTGCAGGAGCGCACTGAAGGCCGCCCTCCAGCGAAGCCAGTAGCGACCCGCGCGGCACCAGGGGTGCACGGGCCGGTAGACGGCGAAGGCCGTGAGCGTCCCCTTCCGGCGGGACCTCCTTGCAGAGGACGAAGCGCTCGGACTCGTAGACGGGCGCGGCTGGTGGCAGACACGGCCTTCCTTCGTAGACGCTGTGGGTGACAGCGAAGGTGCCGATCATGCCGTCACGCAACTCGCGGCTCGCGTCCGTCAGGCCGATCATCACCGCGGCGGCGCGCAGGCGCTGCTCCGCTGCGGCGAGCGAGCCCGTGAACACGACGGTGCCGCGATCGGAGAAGGCCACCACATAGCGCCCGCTGTAGGCAGGGATCAACTCGGACAGTTCGCGCGATGCGGCAATGACAGAGTCCCGAGGCAGACGGGAGATTTCGGCCAGAAGGCCGCGCAGCTCGCTATCCGAGGTGAGACGCGCCTGGCTGCTGCCCCACGCCCCAGGCGAGAGCCGTTGCCACGGGATGCGGTGCCAGGAGGTGAGGACGACCAGCAGCACGAGCAACGTCAGCGCGACCAGCCGGCTTACGCCATGGCTGACGACCAGACGAGGCGCGCGGGTTACCAATACCGCGAGCAGAAAGCCGAAGGGCACGCCCCACAGCATGCGATACGTCATCCAGGGCAGTAGCAAGCGACCGACGGCGGGCGCCACATAGGGAGTGAAGGCGAGCAGTAGGCAGGGCAGAGAGGCTGCCAGCAGATAGGCGCCCCACTTCGAGCGGCGACGGACGAAGGCCACCGGCAGGGCAGCGAGTGCGAGCAACAACAGCGGGTCTGCGAGCAGGCGCGGCGCTACTATCGGGCCGCCTGTGCCGATATCCAGCAATCGCTCCATACGCCGGTGACTTCGCACCACCGGATGGCGTGCATGCTCCTCGAGCACGCTCGATACGCGCGCCTCGGGTACCAGAGAACTCTTGGCCTGGAGACCGAGCAGGGCGGGCGGCAACGCGATGAGAAACGCCAGCGCAAGCGCCGTGGCTACTCGGCGCTTGTCTACCTGTGCGGGGCCCAGGGCCAGATAGAGGCCGAAGGAGACGGTGACGATCAACACGAGCAGGTAGACGACCGCATGGGCAAGGGCCAAGGCCATCAGCGTCAGCCCGAAGATCAACAGACCGGCGGGGGCCGAGAGGCTGCGCGCACGGTCGGTCAGCCACTCGACGAACACGGTGAGGACAACCGGCATCAACACCAGCAATGCCATCGTCTTGTCCTCGGCCAGCCGCGAGTGAAACAGTGTGTGCTCGGGCGCAAAGAACGGATAGCGGCTACTCAGCACCACCAGCAGCGTGGCACATGTCGGAACCGCCGTGCGGCACCGGCCGAAGAGGCTTCGCGCCAGACCGAGCGTTGCCGACATCACCAGCGGGATGAGCACCAGCGGGGCAAAGTGCTCGAAGACCAGAGGCGAGCGCGACCCGCACAGCCATTTCCAGGCAGCCAAGGAGGTCAACCACGAGTTGTGGAGGAAACGCGGAAGCACGCGGCCGCTGCCAAAGAATGGCTCCGCCCACGAGAACGACTCCGCCTCGGACAGCCGCGTGAGGTAGGCCATGTACCACATGCGGTCGCGTGCGATGTTGTCTCCGCCGATCGCCATCAACATTGCGGCAAGCGTGGAGAGGACGACCAACGCGAAGCCGAGCTTGCGCCAGGGCGAAGACGGAGACCGCGGTGGGCTATCTTGCGCGAGGTCTTCGGCTTGCGGGCTCTCTTCGGTCTGCGCGCCTTGGAAGAACGCGATGTAGGCCGGGGGTTTTCTCTCAGGGGGCGCCGCAGCTCGCACGTCCTTGCGGCCGGCCTCGGCGTCTTTGCGGCCACGTCCGCCCTTGCTCTGCGACGCCACCGGCCAGACTTCCCGGTCCACCGCGGGTGCGGGGATGAGCGAGAACGCGATCGTTACCAGCGCACCGACGATGACTTCATGCTCTCCCTGCCGTGGGA
>PIVZ01001188.1 GCA_003354045.1 bacterium | reverse complement strand
CCCGTACCCGGTCACTGGGTGGATGAACTGGACCTGGCGCCCTTCTCCCACATCGTGGCCAGCACGGCCGTCGGTACCCTCGGGCCGTTTACGGTCGGCGTGTTCGGCTACTGGGGCGAGGGCAAGACGTCGGTGCTGCGGCAGGCGAAGACGCTGATCGACGACGCCCCGGACCAGCAACACGTCGTAACGGTCTGGTTCAATGCGTGGCAGTTCGAAAAGGAAGAACACCCGATCGTACCGCTCGTGGCGAGCATCGTTCGAGACGTGGAACGTAAACGGGCAGTACTTGCGAAGGGTAACGAAGCCAAGAGGAAAGTGGCGGAGGCCCTGACGAAGATCGGGCGCTCGCTACGAGCGATCGCCTACGGATTCTCTGCCACGTCGAAGTGGAAGGTGCCCGGCTTTGCCGAACTGGAGGCGGGCTTCGTGGCAAAAGAGATGATCGACCGCTACGAGAAGCTCACGCCTCAGGACGATCCGTTCCTGGAGCGCAGCCTCTACTACAACGCATTCGAGGCCCTGGAAGCGGTAACGAGGCCGCCGCGCGACGCCGAGAAGAAGAGCGGAGACGACGCCGAGCCGCTGCCCAAGATCGTCGTGTTCATCGACGACCTGGATCGCTGCCTGCCGGACCAAAGCCTCAGGCTCATCGAAAGCCTGAAACTGGTCCTCGCTCAGCCCGGATTCGTCTTCGCCCTAGCGGTCGATCGGCGCGTGATCGAGGGCTTTCTGGAGAAGCGATACCGCGACGACTTCGGCATGGCCGACTACGCGGCCGACGGGAGTGCGTCCTACCTCGACAAGATTGTTCAACTCCCGCTCCACCT
>PIVZ01000047.1 GCA_003354045.1 bacterium | reverse complement strand
GTCCGGCGACGACACCCTCACGCTGGCCCTGATGGCCGTCGGCGGCAGTGGCGTGATCGGCGTGGCCCCGAACCTGGTGCCGGTGCGCTTCCGCGAGATGGTGGCGGCGGCGGCCGCCAACGACTTCGCCACTGCCCGGGCCATACATAGAGAGCTGCTGCCACTCATGCAGGCCCTTGCGCTCGAAACCAACCCGATACCGGTGAAGACGGCCGCAGCACTGATGGGAAAGACGGGACCGCGGCTTCGCTTGCCGCTCACGCCCATGGAAGAGGGCAACCGCGCCAAGCTCGCAGCGGTGCTGGCCGACTACGGCCTGGTAGAGGACTGATGGCCGGGCAGGTTCGGATAGTGGTGTGTGGCGCCGCCGGGCGCATGGGGCGCCGTATAGTGGCACTCGCCCAGGAGGCGGCGGACATCGAGGTGGTCGGCGCCGTCGAGGCCGCCGGTAACGCACTCATCGGCCGCGATGTCGGCGAGATCGCCGGTGTGGGCCCGATCGGGGTGGCCATTGGAGACGACCTCGCGGTGGTTGCCGGGCCGCAGACCGTGATCCTCGACTTCACCATCGCCGAGGCCTCCGTGAACAACGTGCGGGTGGCAGCCGACAAGCAGGCGCCGATCGTCATCGGCACCTCCGGCCTCTCGCGCACCGAGCGCGACGAGATCGCCGGGCTCGCAGCTCGCATGCCGACCATCGTGGCGGCCAACACCAGCGTCGGCATAAACGTGCTGCTGACCCTGGTGCAAGAGGCCATCGCCCGCCTCGGCGACGGCTTCGACTGCGAGATCCTCGAGCTGCACCACAACAAGAAGAAGGACGCCCCCTCGGGCACGGCCGTAGCCCTGGCCGAGGCAGCAGCCGGTGCCGCCGGCATCGACCCGGCCGACGCCTTGGTGCTCAGTCGCGAGGGAGTGGTCGGTGAACGCAGGACGGACGAGATCGGCGTGGTGGCCCTGCGCGGCGGCGACGCCGTGGGCGAGCACACCGTCATGCTGGTGGGCAAGGGAGAGCGCCTCGAGCTTACCCATAGAATGGCCTCGCGTGACTGCCTGGCCGCCGGAGCCATGGCGGCGGCCCGCTGGCTGGCTGCCAAGAAGCCGGGCCTCTACTCGATGCAGGACGTCATCCAAGGAACCTAGCCGCCCCCTCCATTGCGCACGCCGGAAGTTTGCGGGCCTAAAGCAAAAAAGATACTCGTTCCTGCGACTCGCGCGGGTCGCGCCTCCTCGCCCGCAAGAGGGCTGCCGGAGGCAGGCGCGGGTGACCGGAGCGACGGTCGAGAGTCGCTGGGCCGGTCGCGCGGCGCGAGGTAAGTCTGCGAAAAGACAGGCGCTAGCGCGGCGGGATGTGTAACGGAGCAACGCACGCGGAGGAGCCCGGCATGAGCGGTCCAGATCGAGAGACCATCCCATGAGCCACAGGGCCTACGTAGCCATCGGCACCAATCTGGGTGACCGGCCGAGCAACTACCGGGGGGCAGTCGCGAAGATCGGCGAGCTCGACGGCACGCGCATAACCCGTATGTCGTCTCTCTACGAGAGCGAGCCGCTGGGCAAGGCGCGCAACTGGTTCCTCAACGGCGTGGTCGAGATCGCCACCGAGCTCGAGTGCAAGCAGCTACTCAAGGCTCTGCAGAAGATCGAGGACTCGATGGGGCGCAGGCGTGACCCCAAGAAGAAGTCGGTCTCGCGGATGATGGATCTCGACATTTTGTTTTTCGACAACGAGATCATGAGCGGCAGAACCCTCAAGGTGCCGCACCCGGAGCTTCAGAACCGGCGCTTCGTGCTGCTTCCGCTGAGCGAACTGGCGCCCGGTTTCGTCCACCCGACGCTGGGAACGTCGGTCTCGGCGCTGTTGGCGACCACGCCGGACAAGAAGAAAGTCATCGTGTTCAAGGGGAGCTAATGAAGATATTCATCGACAGCGCCGACATCGAGCAGATCCGCGAGGTCGCGGCTCTCGGCGTCGTTGACGGCGTTACCACCAACCCCTCGCTGGTGGCCAAGACCGGCCGCAGCTTCGAGGCCGCCCTGGCCGATATCTGCGACGCCGTTGACGGCCCGATCAGCGCAGAGGTAGTGAGCACCGAGGCCGACGGCATGATCGAGGAAGGCAGGCGCCTGGCGGGCCTGCACCCCAACATCGTCGTCAAGTGCCCGATGACGGTCGATGGTCTGCGCGCCACCCGCGTGCTCTCGGACGAGGGCATCCGGGTCAACGTCACATTGATCTTCCAGCCGGCCCAGGGCCTGCTCGCAGCCAAGGCGGGCGCTGCCTACGTGAGCCCCTTCGTCGGCCGCCTCGACGACATAGGCGAGTACGGCATGGGCATGGTCGCAGCCCTCGTGGAGATCTTCGATAACTACGACTACCCGACCGAGGTGCTGGTGGCGAGCATCCGCTCACCGCTGCACTTCGTTGAAGCGGCGCGCATGGGCGCGCATGTGGCGACCTGCCCGCCCGCCGTCATACTGCAGCTCGTGAAGCACCCCCTGACCGACATCGGCCTCGAAAGGTTCCTTGCCGACTGGCAGAAGGTGCCGAAGTAGGCGCGTGCCGCCACGGTCGCCGAGAGCGCCCGGCCTCGAAGTCACCGCTATTGCCCGCATGACCTTGGCGGGAGGCCCTTCGGCGCCTCATTCGCGGGCAAGCGCACCGAGAACGGCCCGGGCGCGCTTCTCGACCAGCGCAGTAAGCCGCGCTGTCTCCTCACGACTGGCATGAGGAAGCTCACCCCCGCCCGGAACGTGAAGCCCTTCTAAATGCTCGAGCAGCCCGCGGTAGGCGGCAACCAGAGCCTCGAACCGGGCCAGAGACGGCTTGCCGGAGACACGACGGCGAGAGATCTCGACGAAACGCTCGGCCCTTTCCAAGGGGTAGTGGAGCCGCGTGAGGTCGGAGCCGGTCGGCGCCCGCCCGAGCAACACCGCGGCGTCGCGCGCGTCCACGGCCAGCCGTTCGAGCAGCTCGGCATGGGTGGCAGCCCGCTTGGCATACCCTGTCCAGTGGCATCCGGCGACGGCGACAGCCGCAGCAGTGGCTAGCGCGAGAGGCAGCAGGGCGGTCCGCAGGTGAGTCGCAGACATCGGGTGGAGGTTGTACGCCGTTCACCGCCAAACGGGAAATTCTTGACTGTAGATTCATGCAGCCTACGATAGGGAGATTGCGCAGCCTCGCGGGACTCTGGGTTGCCAAAAGCCGGTCCAAGGCTTGAAAGAGCTTCCGAAAGTATACTTCGAGCGCCTCCTGGAAAGCTCGCCCGACATCGTCATTGCGGTTGACCGCAAGGGAACGGTGATCTTCTACAACGATGGCGCCGAGGCCACCCTGGGCTACAACGCCGAGGAGATCCTCGGCACCCACGTGAGCCGCATCTACCCGAGCGAGGAAGAGGCCCGCAGGGTGATGGCGGCGATGCGTAACCACGGATCGGGTGACCCCGAGTTCGTCAAGAACTTCGAGACCGAGTTCGTCAACAAGGACGGCAAGCAAGTGCCGGTGGCAATCTCCGGATCGATCATCGTCGATGGCAAGGGCCGCGAGCAGGGCAGCGTCGGATTCGCCAAGGACATCCAAGCGCTGCGCCAGCACGAGCAGCTCGTCACCCTGGGGGAGCTGGCCGTGGGACTGGCCCACGAGATCAACAACCCTCTCGAGGTGCTCGTCAACCACGTCGAGATGCTCGAGCGCTACCTTCGCCAGAAGGCCAGCGCCGATGAGTACGAGCGTGAGCACGACCGCGTCGATGCCATCAAACGCGAGCTCCGCAAGATTCAATCCATCGTGGAGCGCGTCGGGGAAATGGCCGACGAAGGAGACTACGGGCGCCGCGAGTACTTGCCGGGGCGGATGATGACGGACCTCGGGCTGCAAGAGCCGCTTACCGAAACACCGGCGCTACCGGCTCCCGTTCAGGCACAGGTCTCGGGCATCACCGTTCTGGTCGTGGACGACGATCCGGACATCCGCTCCTCGATGGCCGGAATCCTCGGTTCGGAGGGCTGCAAGGTGATAGCAACTGCGTCGGGCCTGGAGGCGCTCCGCTACGTGGAGAAGCAATCGGTGGACCTGGTGCTCACCGACGTCGTGATGCCCGACATGGACGGCTATGAGCTGTTCCGCGAGCTTCGCAGCCGCCACCACGGACTGCCGGTGGTGCTGATGACCGCCTACTACTACGACAAGGACCACGTCATAAAGCGTACCAAGGCCGAAGGCCTCGAGGACGTCATCTACAAGAAGCCGATAGACCCGGCCCGCCTGCTGGAGCTGGTGGAATCGAGAGCCGGCGGCTGACATCCATGGCCATACGCATCAACCGCGTTTACACGCGCAGCGGAGATGACGGCAAGACGGCGCTGGCCGGCGGCAGCCGCGTGGCCAAGGACAGCCCACGCGTGTGCGCTTATGGAGATGTGGACGAGCTGAACAGCGTTATCGGCGTCGTGCGTGCGGTGCTCGCGGAGCCGCCCTACGAGGGCGACGCGGCAGCCGGCAGCTTGGACGGGGCGCTGGCGGTATTGCAGCAGGAGCTCTTCGATCTCGGCGCCGAGCTGGCCACGCCCGCCGAAGCCGAGCGCGAGGGCGCCCGTAAGATGGGCGGCGACGAAGTGACTAGGCTCGAGAGCGCGATGGACGAGCTTCAGGACGAGCTCGCGCCGCTCGAGTCGTTCGTGTTGCCCGGCGGCGGCATGGCCGGAGCCACGTTGCACCTGGCGCGCACCGTGTGCCGCCGCGCCGAGCGCACCGTGACCACACTGGTAGGTGCAGGCGAGGCCGGACCATGGACGGCCCGTTATCTCAACCGCCTCGGCGACCTCCTGTTCGTCCAGGCACGCTGGATCGCCGCCAAGACGGGACAGGCCGAGACACTCTGGAAGCATGGGTTGGACGCCGGCGCCCATGCCAAGAAAAACAAGGATTGAGGAGCGTAGATTTGAGCGAGCAAGGCAACCAGGAAAAGGGACTCTTCTTGGAGCAGATACAGATCGGCCCGATGGCCAACTACGTCTACCTTCTCGCCGACCGCGAGAGCCGCGAGGCGATGATAGTGGACCCTGCCTGGGACGTACCGGCCCTGCTCGCCGAGCTCGACAAGCACGAGTTCAAGCTCACCGGGGTACTCGTGACCCACTACCATCCCGACCACATCGGCGGTGACTTCATGGGGCACCACATCGACGGCCTGATCGAGCTGCTCGAGCACCGTCCCGTGAAGACCTACATCAACAAGCTCGAGGCGGCCGACGTCGCACGGATGAGCGGCATGGCGGCGAGCGACTACGCGGCGGTGGACGGCGAGACGACCTTGCAGTTGGGAAAGATTCCTATTCGTCTGTTACATACTCCCGGCCACACGCCGGGCTCGCAGTGCTTCCTGGTGGACGGCAACCTGGTGGCCGGCGACACACTCTTCATCGGCTCTTGCGGGCGCGTCGATCTCCCCGGCAGCAACCCCACCGATCTCTATTACAGCCTCACCCAGAAGCTCAAGAAGCTGCCCGATGACACCGTCCTCTACCCCGGCCACAACTACGCCGCGCTGACCACGTCCACGATAGGCCAGGAGAAGAAGACCAACCCCTTCCTGCGCTTCGAGAGCCTCGAAGACTACCTGACGATGATGGGCTACCCCGGCTGAGCGAAGCTCGCGCCGCCGCCGCGACGCGTTAGGCAATCGCGGCCGGCAAATAGCGCTTTCAGGTGACTTCTTTCTGTTGACACGCCTAGGCCAGAGCCGTAAGAATTGCGATCATCGTTCCCGCAAGCTGGGGTGTTCACTGAGGGACCGTGGCGCGGGGTAGTTCCAAAGTATCCATCTAGGAGGAGTACGAACATGAAGCATAGCTTACTGGCCAAGGTGGCCGGCACGGCGGCCGCGCTGGCGTTGGTAGTGACCGCGTCCGCGGGACTGGCGCAGAGTCCGACCAAAGAAGAAACCAAATGTCGCGGTGCAATCGCGAAGAATACGAGCAAGTACATCAAAACCATACTCAAGGACGGAACCGGCTGCTTCAAGAATGCGGCCAAGGGCAAGCTCACCGTCGGCGGCGACTGCACTGACGTCGGTGACGGCAGTTTCTCCGATGCCAAGGGCAAGGCCAAGAAGGGCGCCGACAAGCTCATAGCTTCGATCGGCACCGGCGAGAAGTCCAAGTGCTTAGGGCAAGGCAACGTGCTCGCCCTGTTCTCGCGCTGCAAGTCGCCGGCACATGAGAGTGACGACCTTGGCGCGACCGACGGCATCGACGACTTCGACGAGCTGGCCGACTGCCTGATCGCCATGTCTGATGCCTACGTGAGCCAGGCCCTGCTCGAGACCATGGGCGATACGGGAGCCAGCCTCCCCAGCGAGCTGGGCAAGGGCGCCGGCAAGTGCCTCGGCACCATCGGCAAGGGCATCTCCAAGGTCATCACCACGGCGGGCAAGGGTCTGAGCAAGTGCCAGGCCACCAAGGACAAGGAGTTCGGCGGCCTCAACTATGACTGCGCCGGCCAGGATCCCAAGACCAAGATCGCCGATACCATCACCAAGGCTAACGAAGGTATCACCAAGGCCTGCACGGCGCTCGACGACGACCCGGACGACCCAGAGGCTCTGCCCCTGCCGTATGTCGGGGCAACGTCGCAAGAGGAGCTGGCGGCTCTCAATCTGTGCGGCCAGACTCCGGCCCAGCTTCACGAATGTGTGAGCACCCAGGTCGGCGACCGCCTCGGCCGCGGTCTTGCCGCCATGGGCTTCGAGCTACCGGCGACCTGCGACGCGCTTAGCGGCGTAGACGTGTTCATCAACGCGGGCGCGGGCGAGATGAACACCAACACCAACCTCAGGACCGGCTGGAACGGGCTGGGGCACAACGTGGACGTGGTGGATCTGTATCATGGCTCGGTAGGCATCTCCTGCGACAACGACTGCAGGAACTGCTCGGTGTCGATCGATCCCCAGAAGGATGAGCCGTTCGCCAACTGCCGTTGCGGATTCGACTCCTCGGTAGCGTGCGACACGATAGAGGGGTCGGATGCAACCTGTGCGGCCATCCCCGGCCAGAACAACGACGTGTGCCACTGCATGTTCGGCCCGCCGCTGGGTCTCAATGCCTCGCTCACGCCGGTCTGCGTTGTGAACCGCATCGTCTCCGAGCTCGACGGTAACGCGGATGCGGGCTCAGGCGAATCGACGACCAGCGTAGACAACCAGTCCAACGTCTATCTCGGCATCGGGCAGCTAGACCCCTGCCCGCTTTGCGTGGGCGACACCACGATAAACGACGCCGTCTCGAATGGAGTCTGCGAAGGCGGCCAGAGAGATGGCCAGCCGTGCAACGGGAACGCGCTGCACCCCACCTTCAACAACGCCGAGACAAGTCCGGGCACCTGGAACGGCGGCACGTCGAGCTATGACTGCATGCCGCTGGCCGGGGAGTTTGTCGCGTCTATAAGCCTTGACCTCACCCTGACGACGGGGACCCAGGAGATTCCGTTCTCGCAGAACGGCAACAAGTGTACAGGCGGCGTGGACGACTGTCCGTGCCTGACCTGCGATCTCGATGCCACCGTCGGCTGCAACGCCGATAGCGAGTGCGATTTCGCGACCTGCGCGCCGGCAGCGGCCTGTGCGGTGAATGCAGACTGCCTGGTCGGCCTTTGCACGGGCGCTACCTGCAGTTCGGATAGCTGCTCCGAGAACCCAAAAGTTCCCTGCACCATCGACAGCGACTGTGTCGGCGCCTGCGACACCATACCGTCGGGGACCACGGTCGAGCAGAACGCCTGTGATGGGAACGGTGTCTGCGGCGCCGACGGGACCTGCGAAGAGGGCCCGTTCACAAAGTTCTGCGACGCCATGGTGCGCGGCAACGGTGGCGGCATCGTCGGCTGCACCGACGACCAGGACTGTATCGACGCAACTAACGCCGGAGTCTGCGAAGGCAACGACTGCGGAGAATGCCTGCTGGGCGCTTCCCGCGCCTGCCACACCGATCCGCTCTCGGCCACTGGCTCGGCACGCGGGCCGTACGGCTCCGAGCTGGCCTCGGCCTTCTGCGTGGGATCGACCGGTAACACCGTGATCGATGGAGCCAGCGGCAACCCGTCGGGCTCGACGATCGTCATAGATTTCGACTACGAGGCGAAGTGCTGCAACGGAGATGCCTTCGAGATTCCCACCGGCGCGAACTGCACGGCGTGCCCGTAGGAGAACGCAAGCAGACGGCCTGAGCCCACCCGGGCCCGAGCCGTCAGAACAGACGAGGCCCCCGCGCCACACCAGGCGCGGGGGCCTTTTTCATCGAGAAAGCTCGGCCAGGCGACGGGCGAGCGCCCCAAGGCCCTGGGGCGAGACGCGCCCGACTTGTAGACCGTCAACCCAGTGTCGGGGTAGGGCGTCGCGGCCCAGGTGGGCGCCGCTTACCGCACCGGTCATGGCGGCAACGGCGCTGGCGTTTCCGCCCAGCGAAGCCGCGAGCGCGACGGCATCGTCGAATGTGGCAGGGTGCGCAGCGAAGCAGTAGAGGGCGGTCACAACCGACCCCAAGGCCGTCGAGTTGTTACCGAGCCGGTCTACGATGACCTTGGGCTCGCGATCGCCCTCGACCAAGAACACGGCGGTCTCGAGCCGCGAACGAAACTCGCGTAGCTGCGTCTCGGCGGCCAGCCGTTCCAGGAAGCCACTACCGCTAAGCCTCCTGCCTCTGCTCGACAAGGCCAACGCCACGGCGAGTGCCAGCAGTGCGGCCCCTTCGCAGCCGAGAGCGTGCTGGTGGGTGATTCCGGCCGCCTCCTCTGCCACCCAGCGCAGCCACTCGGCGTCCTCGGTTCCGAGCAGTCCGACTGCGGCCGAGCGGCTGGCGGCGCCGTTGCCGAAGCAGCCGCGCCCGGCCTCACCGAGGCCCGCCTCGTTCCACGGGCAGCCATGGCTCAAGCGCTCATAAGAAGAGACCGTCCCCTGACCGTAGCCGCGCTCGGCGCTGTGGTAATCGAGTAGCCGCGCGGCCATGTCGGCGCCGTCGAACTCCGGGTGCTCCGAGAGCGACTCGGCAACGGCCGCCGTCATCTCGGTCACGGCCGTGTACGGCCCCGGCGCCACCTCCACGAGCTTCTCGGCGGTGGCATCGCGGTGGCGTATGGCCGCATGCTCCATGCCTTCGAAACGCGCACCGACACTGTCACCGATCATGACGCCGAGCAGGCATCCTTCGAAATGTGCGGCCGGGGGACTCATCGGCCGCGGATTATGACAGACCGAGGCAACCGTTCTACCCCGCAACGCCCGGCTTACAGGCTCATCCCCAGAAGTAGCCGCCCGCATACAGGCCGACACGTGCGCCGACATGCCCGGCCGGCTGCCCCGCGACGCCCGATAACCGGCCGACGGCCCGGCAACATTGCGACTCGGCGGCGTTTGCCGTAAAAGCGCCTCCTTCGTGAGGAAGCTGCTCATCACCGGCATTTCCGGCGGCCAGGGGCGGCTGGTCGCCAGGCGACTTTGCAGCCGCTGGCAAGTAACGGGCGTCGATCGCTCACCGTGGCCGAGCCCTCCCCCCGGCGTCACCGTCCACACCCTCGACCTACGCAAGAAGCGCTTCGAGAACGTGCTACGCACGGAGAGGCCGGACGCGGTCGTTCACTTCGGCTTCGTGCGCCACTTCCGTTCCGACCCCGCGCTTCGCCACGAGGTGAACGTCGAGGGAACCAAGCGGCTGCTCGAGCACTGCGTTGCCTGGGGCGTGAAGCAGCTACTGGTGCTCTCGAGCAGCTACGTCTACGGCGCCCTGCCCAACAACCCGCGCTACATGGACGAGGACCACCCGCTAAATGCCTCACGCACATTCCCCGAGATTCGCGACCTCGGCGAGGTCGAGGGTCTCGCCTCGACCTTCCTGTGGCGCTACCCGGAGATCGCCACCGTGATACTGCGGCCGGTAAACGTGCTCGGCCCTTACGTGAAGAGCGCGATCCGCAGATACCTGCGCCTCGGGGTTCAGCCGACGGTCACCGGCTTCAACCCCATGATGCAGTTCATCCACGAGGAAGACCTCGCCAAGGCAGTCGAGCTGGCCCTCGAGAACAGGCTGCGCGGCATATACAACGTGGCCGGCGCCGGCGCCGTGCCGCTCAAGACCGCGATCGCGGCCACCCGAGGCCGGCCGCTGCCGGTGCCCGGTCCGCTGGCCCGGCTGATGGTAGAGCCATTGTTCCAGCTGGGCCTCTACGAGTTCCCCTCCTCCGCCCTCGATTTCCTGAAGTTCCCGTGCACAGTCTCCGACCGGCGTTTTCGCACGTCCACCGGCTTCGAGCCCGAGCACACGCTCGGAGACACCTTCGCGAGCATAGCCTGATGAGCTTGCTGGACGTCATCTCGACCGCCTATGGCTCGGTAAGCGGGCTTACCACCGGCTGGAAGGAGCTCTCTGCGGAGATCGACGCCAAGGTCGAGCGCATCCCGGCCGAGCTCAACGAGTACGGCTACGATCCCTGGGGATTCAGCCCGGCCGCCTTCAAGAGTTTCTTGCTGCCCGCGGCGGCGCTCTACCGCCACTACTTCCGCTGTGTGACCACCGGGTTGGAAAAGCTGCCCGAAGGCCGCGTGCTCGTCATCGGCAATCATGCCGGACAGGTCGCCTTCGATGGCCTGATGGTGACCGCGGCGCTGGTGCTCGAAGCCGAGCCACCGCGGGTTGCGCGCGGCATGGGAGAGTACTGGCTCGGCGCCCTGCCGTGGCTGAGCGAGCTCATCGAGAGGACCGGCAGCGCGGTCGGCACTCCGCAGACCTGCGTCGATCTGCTCGAGCACGGCGAGGCGGTCATGGCCTTCCCCGAGGGCGTGCGAGGCATGAACAAGGTCTACGCCGACGCCTACGAGCTGATGGAGTTCGGACTCGGCTTCATGCGCCTGGCACTGGCCACCGACACGCCGATAGTACCGGTATCGATCGTCGGCTCGGAGGAGCAGCAGCCGGGGCTGGCCAACCTCGAGGGTCTCGCCTCCATGCTCGGCATGCCATCGTTCCCGGTAACCTTGACGTTTCCGTGGTTGGGTCCGTTTGGCCTGTGGCCGTTGCCGGTGCGCTACCACATCGAGTTCGGTGACTCGATGCGCTTCAGCGGCTCGGCCGACGACGAGGACGATGTGATCGAGGCCAAGGTCGAGCAGGTAAAGGCCGCGATCAAGCGACAACTCGATCGCGGGCGCGCCCGTCGCAAAAGCATATTCCTTTGACCGGCAGACGCCCAAGCCCGCATGGGTCGCCACGCCTCCTGACGTTCGTCCTCACCGTCGCCGGCCTTGCCACTGCGGGCCTCGCCGCGCAGCTCTACGCACCACCATCGGCCGCCGCCCATCTCGGCAGGATCAGCTACTCGGACCTCTCGGTCGAGGGCGCACAGGTGCTCTATCGATTGAAGTTCGCGGCCCACCTCGCTCCCGGCATCGACGAGGGCGGGGAGTCGAAGGTGACCCGCCAGCAGGTGCTGGCCCTGGAGGACGATGTCGAGCACTGGCTGACCAAGGGCCTGCGCCTCGGTAGCGGTGGCCGCGCCTGCCCGCTTTCGATCGAGAACATCATCGGCCCCGACCGCAACGACGATCTCCAGGTGATCGTGCTCTTCGAGTGTGCGGCGCCGGTCACCTCGCTCCGGCTCACATTCGAGCCTTTCGACGCCACCCTGGGCGACTACGAGAACATCGTCTCGGTGCGCATGGACGGGCGCTCGTGGAGCTACGTCTTCGCGCCCGGCAGCAATTTCCTGAAGATCGGCGAGGAGCCTCTCACAAGCGCCGCAGCCGGCGCCGAGGCCCAGCCGGGACGCTTTCGAAGCTTCCTGATGCTCGGCATCGAGCACATCTTGGAAGGCTACGACCACCTGCTCTTCCTGCTGGCCCTGTTGCTGCTCGGCGGCTCGGTCGCCCGCCTGGCCGGCATAGTGACGGCCTTCACCGTGGCCCACAGCATTACGCTCTCCCTGGCGGCGCTCGACCTCGTGAGCCTACCACCACGACCGGTGGAGATCGTCGTCGCGCTGAGCATCATGTACGTGGCGGCCGAGAACCTGGTGGTCACCAAGGCCGACCACCGCTGGGTGGTGACCTTTCTGTTCGGTCTCGTCCACGGCTTCGCCTTCGCCGGGATCTTGCGGGAGGCCGGCCTCCCTGCCGGCGGAATCCTCGTGCCTCTGCTGGCCTTCAATCTCGGCGTGGAGGCCGGCCAGTGCCTGGTCGTGGTGCTCGTCGTGCCGCTGTTGCACCTGCTGCTGCGCGGCCCACGCGAGCGCCCGCTACAAGTCCTGCTTTCCGGGCTCATCCTCGTGCTGGCCGCGTTCTGGGCCTACCAGCGCACGCTCGCGGTCTTGTAAGTAACCCATACTGGCAAGCAGAGTCGGTTTCTGTGAGTATTCGCGCGCTATGGCCACTTCAGCCGCAGTTCAGATAGACACAGAGGGCATCCAGGCGGCCGTGTTCGACTTCGGAGGCGTCCTCATCGAAGGCGGTCCAGCACAGGTCGTCGCCTTCGGGGGCCTGGTCGGGCTCGACGATGAGCAGTGGAGACCGATGCGCCGCGAGCTGTTCGGCAACGACGGCATCTGGGCCGAGCTCGAGCGCGGCGAGAAGACCTTCGCGGCCTTTCTCGGCGTGCTCAAGGCCAAGATCGAGGAGGCCGGCGGCAGTGTCAGCCTCGACCAAGCCGCCTCCTTCATGGGCGACCCCGAGCCGTTGGCGCGCGCCACCCGCGTGCGCGCCGAGGTGGTCTCGGCCGTGCGCGACATCCGCCGCCGCATGCCGACCGCCCTGCTCACCAACAACATCAAGGAATGGCGAACCGGCTGGCAATCCATCCTCGACATCGAGGACCTCTTCGACGTTGTCGTAGACTCGAGCGTGGTCGGCACCCGCAAGCCCGAGCCGGGTATTTACGAACTTACCCGCGAGCGCCTCGACGTACCCCACGAAGCAATCTTCTTCCTCGACGACATCGGCCAGAACCTCAAGGCGGCCCGCGCGCTGGGCTGGCAGACGTTGCTTTACACCGAAACCGAGACGGTGCTGCCGGTCCTCAGGCAACTGGCCAACGGGAGCCGAGCGGGGCAGCCATGAAGCGACTGAGCAGCCGGATCGACACCTCATCGGCGGAGTTCCGCGAGAACAAGGCGCGCATGGAGACGCTGTCCACCGAGTTGAGAGAGAAGCTCGAGGTGGCCCGCGCCGGCGGCCCCGAAAAGTTCCGGGAGCTGCACACCAGCCGCGGCAAGCTGCTACCGCGCGAGAGGGTCGAGAGGCTGCTGGACCCCGGCACACCGTTTCTCGAGCTCTCGCCGCTTGCGGCCCACGGCCTTTACGAAGATCGAGCGCCGGCGGCCAGCATACTTACCGGCGTCGGCCAGATTCATGGCCGTCGCAGCGTCGTCATTGCCAACGACGCCACCGTGAAGGGCGGCACCTACTTCCCGATCACCGTTAAGAAACATCTGCGCGCCCAGGAGATCGCACTGGAGAACCGTCTTCCCTGCGTCTACCTCGTCGATTCCGGGGGCGCCTTCCTGCCCATGCAGGACGGGGTGTTTCCCGATCGCGATCACTTCGGCCGCATCTTCTACAACCAGGCCAACATGTCGGCCCTGGGCATCCCGCAGGTGGCCGTGGTCATGGGCTCGTGCACGGCCGGCGGAGCGTACGTGCCGGCCATGTGCGACGAGACCGTGATAGTGCGCGATCAGGGGACGATCTTCCTGGGCGGTCCACCGCTGGTGCGTGCAGCCACCGGCGAGGTAGTCACCGCCGAGGAGCTCGGCGGCGGCGAGGTCCACACCGGGACCTCAGGGGTCTCGGATCACCTGGCCGACGACGACGGGGATGCCCTGCGCATCGCCAGGCAGATCTTCGAGAGCCTGCCGACCTCGGCTCCCTGCCCTCTCGATATGGCGGCCCCCGAGGATCCCTACTACGACCCCGCCGAGATCTACGGCATCGTGCCGCCCGACAACCGTCGCCCCTACGACGTGCATGAGGTCATCGCACGCCTGGTAGACGGCAGTCGCTTCCACGAGTTCAAGAGCCGCTACGGCACCACGGTGGTCACCGGGTTCGCACGCATTCACGGCATCCCCGTGGGCATCGTTGCCAACAACGGCGTGCTGTTCTCGGAATCGGCATTGAAGGCCACCCACTTCATAGAGCTGTGCTCGCAGCGTCATACGCCGCTCATATTCTTGCAGAACATTACCGGCTTCATGGTCGGCCGCGAGTACGAGGCCCGCGGCATAGCCAAGGACGGCGCCAAGATGGTGACCGCCGTCTCGACCACGGCGGTACCGAAGTTCACCGTCATGATCGGCGCCTCCAACGGCGCCGGTAACTACGGGATGTGCGGGCGGGCCTACGGCGCACGCATGCTGTTCATGTGGCCGAACGGACGTATCTCGGTGATGGGCGGCGAGCAGGCCGCCTCGGTGTTGCTCAACGT
>PIVZ01001187.1 GCA_003354045.1 bacterium | reverse complement strand
TCGCTCGCGATCCAGTTCGCTCCCCGGAGCTTCCCGGCCGGCGTTCCACGGTGCGTCCGGTCGCTTGCCGCTCACTTGAACGTCCAACTGCCTGACGCCGAACGTGGCACGATCGCACCGCGCGAGGCGCGGATACTCTACCTGCGGTTGACCGGGTTCTGCGAGGCGACCGAGCGGATCATCATCGATCGCGCCGAGCGGGGGTTCTCTTCGATCGAACACATGTGCTACCTGGTTCAGCGCCAAGTGTGGAGTCAACTAGCTGTAGAATTCTTGCTCCAGGGGTCTCCCTACGCCGATCTGTTGTTCCGTGCCGGACTGCAGCCCGAGCATGGGTTGCTATTCGACGTGGCCCTCTCGCACGGACGCCAGGCGGTCCTGCTCGAGCGCTTGCACAGAGCCCTGCACGCTGGGGACTGCAGCGCCGAATCAGACGTGGTGATGGCCCAGCCGGACCGGGGGTTCGAGTGGTCCGTCGACCTCGTGAATGTCGGGTGCAGTTGGGTTCCGCTGCGCGACGCCGCACATCTGATCGGCTGGCAGCACGCTCTTTCACCTCCGCAAGCATCAAGTCAAGATCGCTTGGAGCTTCCCGCGGATCGCCGGTTTGCCTGCCTCGTCCGAGCACAGCCGTTGCCGGCGATGCGTGCCAGTCTAGATCGGGATCTGGCATCTGCCCACAGCCTTGCCGGCGCGGATAAGCAAACCGGCGTGGCGGTAACCGCCGAGTTCAATCAACTCTCCCGCGAGGAGCGTGAACGGTACCTGAGCATAGCCCGCGAGCGGGGCGTGATACTGCTCCGGGCTCCGCTCACCCTGCCGGCTCTCGACG
>PIVZ01001186.1 GCA_003354045.1 bacterium | reverse complement strand
GGTCAACGGATCCTGCCGCGGTTCGGCAGCAGCAGGCCGGAGCTGGCGACGATGTCGCTGGAGTACGTCACCGAGCCGACCGTCGAGGAGAAGATCCGCGAGTACGCCAGCCTGAGCCAGAGCGGCGGCGAGGCGGGACCGAATGCGCTGCGTAAGCTCTTCGTACGCGCCATGGCGACGATCTTCCTCGTCTGGCGGAACAGCGGCCGCCAGGTGGTGCCGGGCTCGATCAACCCGGCCAACGTCGTCGTGCCGGAGCGCGACTACCACGAGGGCTCGCTCATGCTGTCGCTGGCAGGCTGGGAGGAGTACCGGGGCACCCTCTCCCTCTTCCGACCGCTCTACAACATGTTCTATGGTCGGACGCGAGCCCACTACCCCAACATCGCCGAGCAGCTGCACTACGAGTGGATGTTCGATGCCTGTGTGGAGGCGCTGGGGAAGGAGCCGGGACTCGAGGCACTGCGGCAATTTCGCCACGAGATCGACCGAGCCGGAGCAGGCACCTTCGATGCAACGTTCATCCGGCAGTTCGACCACTACCTCTCGACCTTCGGTCAGCGCTACTACTTGCCGCTGTCACTGGTCAACGCGATCGATCGGTATCATGACTGGATGCAACACAACGCCGGCGTGACGCGCGAGGCGTGCGCCGACCAGGTGGTCGGACTGGTCCGTCTCTATCGCCTGGACCGGTTCGGGGAGATCGCCCGCTACCACCTTTATCGCCACACCTTCTTCGCCGGGGCCGATCCACTGGTGCGCGAGACATTCGACCGACTCCTCGAGGTGCTGCTGGAGAGCGACGAGGAATCCGCCACGCAGATGGTGG
>PIVZ01000573.1 GCA_003354045.1 bacterium | reverse complement strand
CGTTGCAGCGCAGGCAAAAATCGCCCAGCGTCTCGAACACGCCGTCCTCGCGCGCCTCCGTGATGATCTCGACGGCCATCTCGCCCACGCCCTTGACGGCGCCGAGGCCGAAGCGGATACCCTCCTCGCAAACCGTGAAGTCGGCCCTGCTCGAGTTGACGTCCGGCGGTAGCACGCGGATCCCGTGCTGGCGGGAGTCGGCCAGGTTCTTGTACGTGCTATCCGTCGAGCCCATCTCCAGCGATAGCAACGCCGCAAGGAATTCGCGCGGATAGTGCGCCTTCAGATAGGCGGTCTGGTAGGTGATGACCGCGTACGCCGCCGAATGCGACTTGTTGAAGCCGTAAGCGGCAAACGTCTCCATCTGCTGGAATATCGCCTCCGCCTCGTGCTTTCCGCGGCCCCGCACGGTGGCTCTCTCCATGAAACGGTCTTTCTCGGCAGCCATCGCTTCCGAGCTCTTCTTGCCCATCGCGCGCCGCAACAAATCGGCTTGGCCGAGTGTATAGCCGGCGTAAGTCTGCGCGATCTGCATGACCTGCTCCTGGTAGACGATCACGCCCCAGGTCTCGCGCAGGATTTCCTCGAGGTCTGCGTGCGGGTAGCGCACCGGCTCCCGCCCCTGTCTGCGCTTGATGTACTGCTCGACCATGCCGCTGTCGAGAGGACCCGGGCGGAACAACGCGAGCACTGCAACCAGGTCTTCGAAAGTCGAGGGCCTTATCTGCGTGAGCAGCTTGCGCATACCCCCGCTTTCCATCTGGAACACTCCGACGGTGTCGGCCCGCGAGACCAGACGATAGGTTGCCTTGTCGTCGAACGGCAAGGCCGAGGCATCGATCAGGTCTCCGCTGGACTCCTCTACGCGCCGGACCGTGTCGGCAATCAGGGTCAGCGTCTTCAGTCCGAGGAAATCGAACTTGATCAGCCCGATTGCCTCGACGTCCGGCCCTGCAAACTGAGTCATCGCCGTGCCTTCTTTGTCCACGAACAGCGGCACGTCCTCCACCAGCGGTCTGTCGGAGATCACGATGCCGGCTGCGTGTTTGGAGACGTGGCGCGCCAGCCCCTCGATCTTGAGCGCGTAATCGAAGAGCTTGGCCTCACGCTCGCCGGTGTCGCGCACCTCGCGCAGCTTGGGCTCCATCTCCAGCGCTTTCGTCAGCGGGAAGTCTTTACCCTGCTTGGGCTCGGGGTAGAGCTTGCAGATCCGATCGGTTTCTCCGAAGGAGAAATCGAGAACACGGCCGACGTCGCGAAGCGCAGCCTTTCCCTTGAGCGTGCCGAAAGTGATGATGTGTGCGACCTTGTCCTCACCGTAGCGTTCGCGCACGTAGGTGAGCACCTCGTCGCGCCGTTCGTAACAGAAGTCAACGTCGATATCGGGCATCGACACGCGCTCGGGATTGAGAAACCTCTCGAACAGCAGCTTGTAGGGAATAGGGTCGAGGTCGGTGATCTTGAGACCGTAGGAGACCAGGCTGCCGGCGGCCGAGCCCCTGCCGGGGCCGACAGGTATGCCCCTTTCCTTGGCCCAGTTGATGAAATCGGCGACGATCAAGAAGTAGCCCGAGAACTGCATGCGCTGGATCATCTCGATCTCGGACTCCAGCCGTTCCAGGTAGGCGTCCTCGTCGAATTCCACTCCTCGCTCGCGCATTGTAGCGAAGCGCCCCTGCAAGCCCTCGCGGGCAAGCTCGGCAAGCATCTCGTCCAGGCTCCGCCCTTCAGGGGTGTTGAAGACCGGGAATTTGTGCTTACCGAAGGTCAGCTCGACGTCACAGCGCGCGGCAATGTCCACACTGCATGTGATTGCCTCGGGTATTTCCGGGAACGCGCCCAACATCTCCTCGGCGCCCTTCACGAAGAGCTGGTCGGTGTCGAAACGCAGGCGGTCTTCGTCGGCTACCTGCTTGCCGGTCTGCACGCATAGCAGGGCGTCGTGCGCCTCGTGATCCTGGTGCTCGAGGTAGTGGCAGTCGTTGGTCGCCACCAGAGGGATGCCCATCTCCCTCGAAAGCGGTATGAGGACCTCGTTGACGTCGCGTTGCTCGGGGAGGTGATTGTCCTGGATCTCCAGATAGTAACGGTCGCCGAAAAGGCGCGCGTACTCTTCGATGATGGCCCGTGCGCTATCCTCCCGGCCTCTGGTGATTGCACTGGCCACCTCGCCGGACAGGCATCCGCTCAGACAGATCAAGCCCTCGTTGAACTCGCCAAGGAGTTCCTTGTCGATGCGCGGCTTATAGTAGAATCCGTCCATGTAGCTCTGCGAAACCATACGGCTCAGATTGCGGTATCCCGTCATGGAATGAGCGAGCAGGATCAGGTGGAAGTTGCCGGCTCTTTCGAAGTCGCCGGTGACGACCGCAGATTTCTCCTTTCGACTGCCGGGGGCCACATAGACCTCGCAGCCGATTATCGGCTTGATGCCGGCTTTGTCAGCCGCCTTGTAGAAATCTACGGCGCCGAACATGTTGCCGTGGTCGGTCATGGCCACGGCGGACATGCCCTGACCGGCCAAGCGCGGCATCAGGTCCTTTATCTTGTTTGCGCCGTCTAGGAGGCTGTACTGGGTGTGGAGGTGAAGATGAACGTAACTCACCGCTCCCTCATTCCCACTCCACCGTGGCCGGTGGCTTCGAGGAGACGTCGTAGACCACGCGGCTGACGCCGTGGACCTCGTTGGCAATGCGAGACGACGCGCGCGCGAGCACCTCGGGTGGAAACCGGAACCAATCGGCGGTCATGCCGTCCTCGCTCACGATCGCGCGCAATGCCACCACCCGGTCGTAGGTGCGATCGTCTCCCTGCACGCCGACCGTGTGCACGGGCAAGAGCACCGCGAAGGCCTGCCAGATCTCGTCGTAAAGACGCGCCCGGCGGATCTCCTCGATGAAGATGGCGTCGGCCTCGCGCAGGATATCGAGGTCGTCGCGCACCACCGGGCCCAGGATCCGGACACCCAAGCCGGGGCCAGGGAATGGATGTCGCCAGAGCACATCTTTTGGTAAATCGAGGACTTCCCCGACAGCCCTCACCTCATCCTTGAAGAGCTCGCGGAGTGGTTCGATGAGCTTCAGGTGCATGCGATCGGGCAAACCCCCGACGTTGTGATGGCTCTTGATGGTGGCCGACGGGCCCTTGACGGAGACCGACTCGATGACGTCGGGATAAAGGGTTCCCTGGCCGAGAAAAGTCGCCGGTGGGCGGTCCTTGTGGCTCGACAGCGCCGCTTCCTCGAAGACGTTGATGAAGGTCCAGCCGATGATCTTGCGCTTCTTCTCCGGATCGCTGTGCCCCTTGAGGGCTTCAAGGAAGCGATCCGCCGCGTCCACACACACGAGGTCGCTGCCGAAATGTTCGGTGAGCACGCCTTCGACTTCGGTGGCCTCGTTCTTGCGCAACAATCCGTTATCCACGAACACG
>PIVZ01001185.1 GCA_003354045.1 bacterium | reverse complement strand
CTCGGCGTGATTCCGCTCGGCAATGACCGACGGCTCGACGCCCTCCAGCTCCGCCGCCACCGTGACCGGCGTGCCGTGCATATCGCTGCCCGATACCATCAGCACATCGTCGCCATACAGGCGGTGGAAACGGGCGAAGATGTCGGCGGGCAGGTAGCAGCCGGCGATGTGCCCCAGATGCAGCACGGAATTGGCGTAAGGCCAGGCAACGCAGACCAGGATCTGTTCGGGTTTGGCGTGTGACATGGGATGCAATCAGCTCGGGAACCGGGGTGAGGGCACGGCTCCGGGGGGCCGCACGGTAGCGCAAGCCTGTCATTCAGGCAGAGATGTCAGAACCATAGGGACGGGGGCCGTGGTGGTCAACCCGCACGGCAAACGAGAGCAGGCGAAACCTTCATGGTTCCGCCCGCAAGCGCACCCGGACAGTGCACCCGACCCGACCGTGCCCGGGCTCTGAATTCCGTGCCGACGCGTCCTACTGGACGGCGACGTCGATGGTCCGCTGCTTTGCCTCCTCGGCCTTGGGGACGGTGATCGTCAGGATGCCGTCCTTGAAGTTGGCCGAGACCTGGCTGGCGTCGATCCGCTGCTTGAAGGTGAAGCTCCGGCTGATGGAGCCGAAGGCGCGCTCCTGGCGCCAGATGTTCGTCTCCTCGGTCTTCTCCTCGATCTTCTTCTCGGCGCTCAGGGTGAGTTCGTTCTCCTTGAGGGTGAGCTTGACGGCCTCCCTGGTCACACCGGGTAGCTCGACGAGGAGCCTGTAGTCGTCGGTGTTCTCGGAGACCTCGATCGCCGGCTGGAATCGCTCGGTACCCTCACTCGAGTCAGTG
>PIVZ01000046.1 GCA_003354045.1 bacterium | reverse complement strand
GTGAAACAGCAGGACCTCTGGATCGGAAGTCGCGTAAATCTTCTTGGCCTTGCCCTCGGCAACGAGCTCTCCCTTGCTTACTGTGCTCATGGTGTCTCCTTTAAGACCCGATCGATGACCATGTCCACGTGCTCCAGTGCATGCTTTATGTCGAAGACGTCCGCCAGCTCTGCGGCGCTCAGTTGCGCCGATATGTCGGCGTCCTGGGCTACTGCCTCGCGGAAGTCGCCATCGGGCAACGCACAGCGCTGCACCCAGCCGTAGGCTTCGTCGCGCGCCACCCCCTTGTCCACCAGGCTGAGCAGCAAGCGCCCGGAGGCAAGCCGGCCGCTGGTGAGATCGAGGTTGCGCTTCATGTTCTCGGCGCGAACATCGAGACCGTCTACCAGGCGGGTCATGCGTGCGAGCATGAAATCGAGCGTGGTGGTGGCATCCGGGCCGGTAACGCGCTCGACGGAGGAGTGGCTGATGTCGCGCTCGTGCCAAAGCGCTATGTTCTCGAGCGAGGCCAGGGCGGCGGCGCGCACCAGGCGGGCCAGCCCGCACAGGTTCTCGGCCAGAATCGGATTGCGCTTGTGCGGCATCGCCGAGGAGCCCTTCTGCGAGCTACCGAAGGGCTCGAGGGCCTCGAGCAGCTCGCTGCGCTGGAGGTGGCGGACCTCGGTGGCAAATCGCTCGACCGAGCCGGCGATCACCGCCAAGGTGGTGAAGAACGTGGCATGCCGGTCGCGCGGCACCACCTGGGTGGCAAGCGGCTCTGGCACCAGGCCGAGCTCTTCGAGGACTTCCTCTTCGATGTCGGGGCCGTTTACCCCGTAGGTGCCGACCGCACCCGAAAGCTTGCCAAAGGAGATCTCGCGGCGGGCGCACCCCAATCGGACCAGATCGCGGCCGAGCTCCGAGTACCAGCCGGCCAGCTTGAGTCCGAAGGTGATCGGTTCGGCGTGAATGCCGTGGCTACGACCCACCATCACCGTGCTGCGGTGGGCCTCGGCCTGGCGCTTGACGGCCTCCATCAAGCCGACCAGCCCCCGTTCGAGCATGTCGGCGGCCTCGACGAGCTGAAGCGCGAAGGCAGTATCGACGACGTCCGAGGACGTCATGCCGAAGTGCAAGAAGCGCCCCGCCGCCCCGACCGACTCCGCGGCGGCAGTCACAAAGGCGATCACGTCGTGATGGACCTCGGCCTCGATCTCCGCTACCCGAGCGGCGTCCACGCCGGCCTTCTCGCGAATCTCGGCGGCCGCCTCCTGGGGGATGACCTCGCGCCGCGCCAGCGCCTCGCACACGAGCACCTCGATCTCGAGCATCAGCTCGTAGCGTCGCTGATCGCTCCACAGAGCGGCCATCTCGGGCCTGGTGTAACGCGCTATCATGATCGCACCTTGGGCACTCTGAACTCCGCATTGCGGGCGCCTCGCGCGAGCGCCCCCGTTGCTTAATGTCGGCCGCCAGCCGGCCTCCCCGCCAGCAGCCCTGAGCTGCAAACCGTGCCGTGAGACCCCGGCTAGCGGGTATGCCCGAACCCGCCCGCTCCGCGGTCGGTGTCTTCGAGCTCTTCGCATTCGCGGAGCACACAGCCGGCCACCGGACAGATCACCAGCTGCGCGATACGCTGGCCGGGCTCGATCACGACGGGCTCCTCGCCGAAATTGGCCAGAATGACCTTTACCTCCCCACGGTAGTCAGGATCGATCGTTCCGGGCGCGTTGGGAATGCAAAGGCCGTGTTTGAGGGCGAGCCCGCTCCGCGGCCTTACTTGCCCCTCGTAGCCTCGCGGTATGGCAATCGCAAATCCGCAAGGCACAAGGACGCGCTCACCCGGGGCAAGCGTCAGCGGCACCGCCAACGCCGCGGGCAGGTCGAGGCCGACCGCTCCGTCGGTCATGTAGCCGGGCAGGTCAACGGAGACCTCTCCGACGCGCTTGATGGGCAATTCGAGGGGTCGTTCGGGGTCCACCGGGCTCAGGCGGCAGGGAGGGAAACGAGGCTGGCCTCGGCGTCTCCCACCATCGCCATGGCCGCTCGTTCGAAGCTGAAGATCTCGCGGGCCAGCTCGACCACGTCCGCATTGGTCACCGCACGCAGCTCCGCGATCACCTCGGCGATCGGTATCGGCCGGTCAAAGTAGAGTTGGTTGCGCGCGATCCTGAACATGCGGCTCTCGGTACACTCGAGCGCCAGTGGGATGCTGCCGATGAGCTGGTTCTTGGTGCGCTCGAGCTCGGCTGCTCCGAGCCCTTCGACGCTGATCTCGCGCAGCTCGCCGAAGATCATGTCTACGACCTCGGAGACGGTGTCGCGGCCGGTGGCCGCATACACGCCTGTGTAGCCGATGTCGCGAAACGGCGACTGGAACGAGTAGACCGCATAGGCCTTGCCGCGTTCCTCGCGGATGCTCTGGAACAACCGCGAGCTCATGCCGCCTCCGAGCGCCGCCAAGATCACCTCGGCCAGCTCACGGCGATCGTCGAGCATGGAGACCCCGGGCATGCCGACCACCAGGTGCACCTGCTCCAATTCGCGCTCGGCCACGTAGACTCCGGGCCTGAAATCAGGCCGGTCCACGGGCGTCTCTTCCGCGCCGCTTTCGAGCTGGCCGAAGCGCTCGCGGCAAGCCGCGAGCAGCCAATCGTGGTCTATATGGCCGGCCGCCGCGACGATGACGCGATCGGCGCGGTAACGCTCGCGCATGAAGCGAAAAACGTCGTCTCGCGTGATGCGAGAGACGCTCTCGACCGTGCCCGCAACCGGCCAGCCGAGCGGGTGCCCAGGCCAGTAAGAGCCCAGGTAGTAGTCGTGGATGAAGTCGTCGGGGGTGTCCTCGACGTCGAGGATCTCCTGGATGATGACGTCGCGCTCGAGCTCAACGTCGTCGTTTCGCAGGCAGGGGTTCAGAAATATATCGGAGAGCACGTCTAGCGCCACGCCGGCGTGCTCGTGGAGCGTGCGCGTGTGGTAGCAGGTGTACTCCTTGCCGGTGAGTGCGTTGATCGTCCCGCCGAGGCTCTCGATCTCCTCGGCGATCTGCCGGGGGCCGCGCGTGGGAGTGCCCTTGAAGATCAGGTGCTCGATGAAATGAGAGACGCCGTTGATGTGCGGGTTCTCATGGCGGGAGCCGTTCTCGACCCAGATCCCGAGAGCCACCGAGGCCACGTCGCGAACGGACTCCGTGACCACACGGAGTCCGTTCTGCAATCGGCTTACACGGACGTTCTCGTCCAAACTAGGCCTCCGCGGCTTCCTGGTCGCGGCGCGCCTCCTTGAGGCTCAGCCGGATCTTGCCCGGCCTATCGACCTCGAGAACCTTGACCGGGATCTGATCGCCTTCCTTGACGATGTCGCGCACGGTCTCGACTCTCTCCTCGGCAAGCTGCGAGATGTGAAGCAGCCCGTCGGTGCCCGGAAGGATCTCGACGAAGGCGCCAAAGTCCATGATCTTTCGCACCTTGCCTTCATAGATCCGCCCGACCTCGGGGCTGGCCGTTATGCCCTCTATGATGTCGAGGGCCTTGGCCATGGCCTCGCCGTCGGAGGAAGCCACAGTCACGGTGCCGTCGTCTTGCACGTCGATCTTGCAGCCGGTCTGTTCGGTTATGCCGCGGATGACCTTGCCGCCCGGTCCGATGATGTCGCGGATCTTGTCGGGATGGATCTTGACCGTCTCGATACGCGGTGCGTGGATCGACAGCTCGTCGCGGGGCGACCCCAGAGCCCCGGTCATCTCGCCGAGGATGTGCAGACGTGCGTCACGTGCCTGATAGAGAGCATCGCGCATCACCTCAGGCGGGATACCGTCGATCTTGATGTCCATCTGAACGGCGGTGATGCCCTCTTCGGTGCCGGCAACCTTGAAATCCATGTCGCCGAGATGATCCTCGTCTCCGAGGATGTCGGTGAGTACCGTGTACTTGCCGTCCTCACGGATGAGCCCCATGGCCACACCCGCCACCGCCGCCTTTATCGGCACGCCGGCGTCCATCATCGACAGAGAGCCGCCGCATACGGTGGCCATCGAAGAAGAGCCGTTCGACTCGGTGACCTCCGAAACGATACGAAGCGTGTAGGGAAACTCTTCGACACTCGGAAGCACCGGCGTGAGCGCCCGTTCCGCCAAGGTGCCGTGGCCTATCTCGCGACGGCCGGCAGAGCGCAGCATCTTGGCTTCACCCACGCAGTAAGGTGGGAAGTTGTAATGCAGCAAGAAGCGCTTGCGGTAGTCGCCGAGCAGGGCGTCGATGCGCTGCTCGTCGCTCGAGGTACCGAGCGTCGTGGCAACCAGCGCCTGGGTCTCGCCTCGGGTGAAAAGCGCACTGCCATGGGCGCGCGGCAGGAACTTGGTATCTATGTCTATGGGGCGCACGTCGGCCACACCGCGGCCGTCGAGCCGCTTGCCCTCGCCAACGATGTCACCACGCACGAGATCGGCCTTCACCTGGCTCAGCGCCTCGGAAACCTCGTCGCCGCGCTCGGCCAAGTCCTCGGGCAGGGCCTCGCGAAACGCGGCCTTGGCCTTGTCGAGCGCCGCGTAGCGCTCGAGCTTGTCCTTCTCGACGTAAGCCTCGCGCAGCCCTGGGGTGGCCAGCTCGCGGACCTTCTCGAGCAAGGCCTGATCGAGCTCGGGCACGACAACGTCGCGCTTGGGCCTGCCGGCCTTGCCGGCAAGCTCATCCTGGGCATCCAGGATCGGCAAGATGGCCTCGTGGCCGAACGAGAGTGCATCGAGAATACCGTCCTCAGGGACCATGCGCGCGCCGCCCTCGACCATCACGATGGCATCGCGCTTGGCGGCGATCAGGAGGTCTATGTCGCTGTTCTCGAGGTCGTCGAGCGACGGGTTGGCCACCAGCTCACCGTCAATACGTCCGACGCGGACGGCACCGACCGGCCCGTCGAACGGGATGTCGGAGATCGTGAGTGCCGCCGAGGCGCCGATCAGACTGACGACGTCGGGGACGCCGGCGCGGTCGGCCGAGAGCACGGTGGCAATGATCTGGGTCTCGTTCCTGTAACCTTTCGGGAAAAGCGGCCTCATCGGCCGGTCGATGACCCTGCACGTGACCACTTCGCTGGGACCCGGACGCCCCTCGCGCTTGAAGAAACCGCCGGGGATCTTGCCAGCCGCGAACGTCTTTTCTTGGTACTCGACGGTGAGAGGGAAGAAATCGAAGCCCTCCCTCGCCTTGTGCGCCGAAACGGCCGTCACCAGCACCACGGTATCGCTATAGGACACCATTACGGCGCCGTCGGCCTGTTTGGCCACCTTACCTGTCGAGATCGACAGGCTACGGCCGCCGACCTCCAGAACTACTTCATGTTGCATCTAGAAAACCTCTTCCTGACCTTAATTTGGAAACGTAGGGGCCGGAAAAGAGGCGGGGAGACTAATACGAATTGGCTACTTACGAAGCCCCAACCGTTCAATAACCGTCAGGTATCGCTCGTACTCTGTTCGCTTCAGATAGTCCAAGAGACGCCGCCGCTGGCTGACAAGCTTGAGCAGCCCCCGGCGCGAGTGATGATCCTTCTTGTGGATCTTGAAATGCTCGGTCAGATGCGCAATGCGCGAACTGAGTAGGGCAATCTGCACCTCGGCAGACCCGGTGTCGGTCCCGTGAAGCCGGTAGGCCTCGATTACCCCTTGCTTTGCCTGCTTTTCTTCTTGGACGTTAGGCACGGACTTTTCGCTTTGTTCCTCTATTCCTCTTCTTCCGTCGTATAGCCGGGGAGAATTAACACGGTCCGTCATCGGGCGCAAGGCACGCGCCGCCGTCTTCTGCCGGGCAGCTCCCAGGCCCTCAGGTAAACACCCGATCCAGCTTCCAGAGCCGGCCGGCCGCGCGAGCCACGGCCACCAGCCTCCCTTCACTTGCGATCCGCACCACTTCTTCGTCGGCCTCGGGTAGCCCGAGGCGGCCGAGCGCCTGCTGCTGCCCGCCCCGCAGCGCGACGGCTCCAGCAGCGTCGATCTCGAGCAAACGCAGGTGGGGCAACGAGTCGAGCGGCGTGATCAGAGCCGCTAGCGCCCTGCGGCGCCCCTCTTCGCCCTCCAGGGCGTCGAGTGAGGGGGCATCCTCTAGCCTGAAGGCCCCGAAGCCCGTCCGCACCAGAGACTCGAGCACAGCGCCACAACCAAGCCTCCCGCCTATGTCGCGGGCCAGGCTGCGAACGTAGGTCCCCTTCGAGCAGTGCAGGTCGAGCGCGAGCCCGCTCTCGTCATGAACCGACAACGCCAGGCTATAGATCTCCACCGGGCGCGGCTCCAGCTCCGGCGCCTCCCCTTTGCGGGCCAGTTCGTACATGGGCGTCCCGCCCCGCTTGATGGCCGAGAACGCCGGCGGCACCTGCTCGCCTTTGCCGACGAACGGACCGGCCAGCGCGGCGAGATCGAGATCGGTAGCCGCGGGCGGCTGCGCGGTCGCCACGACCTCCCCCGTGACATCGAGAGTGTCGGTGCAAACGCCCAAGCGGACGACACCCTTGTAGCGCTTGTCGGCAACATTCAGATAAGGAGCACACTTGGTTCCCTGACCGACACAAAGGGGCAGCAGACCCGTGGCAAAAGGATCGAGGGTGCCCAGGTGGCCGACCTTACGGCCGCCGAGCAGTCGCTTTACCACCGCTACCGCTCCTGCTGACGTAATGGCCTCCGGCTTGTCGATGAGAAGAATGCCGTCGCCGTCGCCGCGTCCCAACTTACTCCCCCTCACTGCCGTCCGGGCCCGTATCGCCGAGCAGCGAGCCGATCCGATCGGCGCGATCGAGGGTCTCGTCGAACTCGAAGCTGAGGACGGGGGCGAAACGGAGGCCGAGCTTACGCGTGACCTCGCGGCGCAAGTAGCCGCTGGCGCTGGCCAGGCCTTTTGCACACTCAGCACGCTCTTGTTCGCTGCCGAGCACAGAGTAGTAGACCCGAACGTTACGCAGATCCGGTGTAACGCGCGCCGCGGTGAACGTTACCGTCTGGACGCGTGGATCGCCCACGTGTTTCTCCACGATGGACGAGAGAGCCTGTGTTATCTGGCGCGCCACTCTCTCGGGCCTTCGGCTGGTCATAGGGTGTTATCCTAACTCGGATGGGCCACCACGCAATCTAGCCCTAACCCTTCAGTAGTTGGTGAACTCGTAGCTCTCTTCTCCCATCTCCGCGAGCCCGGTAGAGGCGATGAAGTCGGAGACTTCTCTGAGACACTTGTCCACGTGGTTCGTGTCGTTGGCGATCTGTGCAACGCCCAGCGTAATGCGTTGCCAGTTGTCGTGGTCGGCGCATTCGGCCACCGACACGTTGAAGCGATTGCCGATCCTGGCCTTGAGGGAACGCAAAACGCCCCGTTTGCCCTTGAGCGAGTGGTTCTCGGGCAGGTAGAGGACCAGCCGAAGGACGCCTACGACCACGGAATGTCCGGAATTACTCCGCGGCTTCCGCAGACGCCGCAGCGCGCGAGCCTTCGAGCGTGCGCTTGATGGCCTCGATACGGAACGACTCGATCACGTCGCCGATCTTGAGGTCATTGTAGCGCTCAATGCCGATGCCACACTCGTAGCCTGACTGCACTTCGCGAACGTCATCCTTGAAACGGCGGAGCGAGCCGACCTTGCTGGTATGAACGACGATGTTGTCGCGCAGCAGGCGGCAGTCGTGGCCGCGGGAGAAGGAGCCGTCGTTCACGTAGCAGCCGGCGATCGTGCCTCCGGGCACCGAGAAAGTGTCGCGAACTTCGGCGCGGCCCTCGAAGACTTCCCGATACTCGGGTTCGAGCAGGCCCTCGAGCCCCTCCGTCACCTCGTCAACGAGCTCGTAGATGACCGAGTGAAGTCGGACATCCACGCCCTCGCGCTCGGCCAGCGTGCGGGCCTTGCTCTCGGGCCGCACGTGAAAGCCGACGATGATCGCTTCGGAAGCCATCGCCAACTGCACGTCGGATTCGCTGACGGCGCCGACGGCGCCATGGACTACGCGCAGAGTCACTTCCGGTGTGGACAGCTTCTCGAGCGCCTGCCTTATGGCTTCCACCGAGCCATCGACGTCGGCTTTGATGACTATCTTGAGCTCGCTCAAATCGCCCGAAGAAAGCTGCCTCTGCAGGTCTTCCAGCGACATCCGCGTAGAAGCGGCGAGCTGCTGCTTGCGCGCCGCGTCCTTGCGGAAATCGGCCACCTGCCCCGCGCGGCTCGGATCTTCCACCGCGACGAAGGAATCACCCGCCGAGGGTACGCCGTCCAGACCGATGATCTCCACCGGTGTCGACGGCCCCGCCTCCTTGAGCTCGCGGCCGGCGTGGTCGCTCATGGCGCGCACGCGCCCGACGACCTCGCCACACACGAAGTGATCGCCGCGCTCGAGCTTGCCTTCACAAACGAGCACCGTGGCAACGGGCCCGCGGCCGCGGTCGAGGCGCGCTTCGATGACTGTTCCCTGCGCCCTCGTTTCGGCCGGCGCCTTCAAATCGAGAACCTCGGCCTGAAGCAGGACCGCCTCGAGCAGAGTGTCGATGCCGGTCTTCTCGAGTGCCGAGACCTCCACGAACTGTGTGTCGCCTCCCCAGTCCTCGGGCTGCAGGCCGTGCTCGGAAAGCTGTTGCTTGATACGATCGGGTGTAGCGCCGGGCTTGTCGATCTTGTTGACCGCCACGACGACGGGCAGCTCCGCCTCCTTGGCATGGTTTACGGCCTCGATCGTCTGCGGCATCACGCCGTCATCGGCGGCCACCACCAGGATTACGATATCCGTCACGCCGGCGCCGCGCGCACGCATGGCAGTAAAGGCAGCGTGACCCGGGGTGTCGAGGAAGCACACCTTCCCCTGCGGCATCTCCACCGTGTAGGCGCCTATATGCTGAGTGATGCCACCGGACTCGGATGCGACGACGTTCGTCTGCCTGATCACGTCGAGCAACGAGGTCTTGCCGTGATCCACGTGGCCCATCACCGTCACCACGGGCGGCCGCGGCTCGGCATCCACGGTGTCGTCGGTTATCGCACCGTTGAGCTCGAGCAGCGCATCGACGTCAACGGCGGTGTTCTCGACCGTGTACTCGAACTCGTCGGCGACCAGCGTCGTCGTGTCAAGGTCGAGCACATCGTTGATGCTCTTCATCACGCCAAGCCGCACCAGCGCGCTCATGACCTGGCCAGCCTTCACGCCCATCGAGCGAGCCAGCTCGCCGGGAGTCGTGGCCTCGTTGATCTTGACTATGCGCTTGCTCGCCTTCGGTGTCGTAACCTCGGTCTGTCTGACCTTCTGACCCGGCGCAGCCCTCTTCTTGCGCGGGCGCACCTGGTAGGAGCGCTCGAAGGCGTCGAACATGTCTTCTTTGCGCACGACCTTGCGCTTGCGCTTGCGGCCGCGCGTCTCGTCCTTAGCCGCCTCCTTCTCTTTTTCCTTTTCCTTCTCGGGCTTGGCGGCCGGCTGGGCCGGACGTACCGGAACCGCCTTCTTGGTCAGGTCTATCCTGCCCAGCACCCGCGGTCCGACCTTCGGCGCAGGCGCCTTCTCTTCCTTCCTTTCGGGCTCCTGGCTGGCTTCGGCAGCCGTCAGCAGCTCATTGGAAATCTGCGCAGCATCGTCGGCCGACACCTTGTATGGCAGCTCCGCTTCCGGCTCTTGCGCTTCGGTCTTTACTTCCTCGACGGCCGCCGCCTGTGGCACCTCTTCTTGCGGTGCTGCCTCGACGGTTTCTGTCTCGGGAGCCTTCTCGGCCTCTCGGACAGGCGCCTCGTCTCCTGCGGCCGCCTCGGGCTCGGCCTCGGGGACGGGGGCAGTTTCTGTCGCCTGCACGGGCTCGACGACAACCTCGACTTCTTCCGCGGCAACCGCGGCGGGCAATGAGGCGTAAGCAAACTCGTTGCTCTCGAAGACGGCCAGCGCCTGCGGCGGCACGGCAACGGCAGTCGCCGCGAATGGGCGGCCGGAATCCGCCGGTGGCCGGTATGCACGCGAGCTGTCGTCGCCGCTAGCGGCCGTGGGTCGCCGGCGCCGTACGCGCCGATACGTCTTCACCGGGCTCTTGTGCGTCGCCCCGTGGCCAGAATCTTCTTGGGTTCGTTCCATCTCTCGAATCTCGACCATCTTCTCTCCGACCGGGCGCGGGCTCAGCCGTCGCTTACCTCGATCTGCGCCAACAAATGTCTGCGCTCATCGGCACCGAAGTTCAGGCGCAGCGAGCGAAACAGCCCCTTGCTCTTGACGAAACCGTCAAGGCACTCGGGCGAGCGATGCAGGTAGGCACTGCGTCCGGGACCGGGACGCTCGACCACGGCCAGCTCTCCCGGCGCGGTGGCTTGGATGCGCAAGAGCGAGCCCTGCGGCGCACGATCGCCGCAACCGACACACGTCCTCTCGGGACGCTGTCCACTCATCGCTTTCAAGCATCCACCTCGCCGGCCTTGTCCGAACTATCTGCACCATCCTCAGCCGCCTCGGCATCCGCCTCCGGGGCCTCGGCCGAACTATCTGCACCACTCTCAGCCGCTTCGGCATCCGCCTCCGGAGCCTCGGCCGAACTATCTGCACCACTCTCAGCCGCTTCGGCATCCGCCTCCGGGGCCTCGCCCGAACTATCTGCACCACTCTCAGCCGCTTCGGCATCCGCCTCCGGGGCCTCGCCCGAACTATCTGCACCGGCCTCGGCCGCCTTGGCATCCCCTTCCGGGGCCTCATCCGAACTATCGGCGCCAGCCTCGGCCGCCTCTGCATCCGCCTCCGCACTCTCGGCCTCGGCTCGCGCGGCGGCCTCTTCTTCCTCTTTGCGCAGCATCACTGCTACGGCCTCGCTGACCGCTGCAGCGATATTCAGTACCCGCTTCTCGCGCTTCTCGGCGGCATCGGCAGCCGCAGCCGCCTTGACGAAGCCCTCGGCTTCCGTGACGTCGACATCGAGAACCTCGGCGAGCTCAGCCGCTTCACTACCGGCAAGCTCGGCGGCCGACTTGTAGCCATCGGTGAGAAGAACCTCGGCCCGCAGGTCGCCTAATCCCTTGACGCGCCTGAGCGACCGGCGCGACTCGGTCACGCGCTTCTCGTAATCGGTCTCGCCGCTGACATCGAGCTTCCACGCGGTGAGTTTCGCGGCCAGGCGTACATTCTGCCCCTTACGGCCGATGGCCAGCGAGAGCTGGTCGTCAGCGACGACCACCTCCATGGCGCGCTCTTCATCGTCGATCACTATTCGTGAGACCTTGGCGGGCGACAGCGCACGGCATACGAACTCGGTCTCGTCGGGGGTCCACGGCACTATGTCGATGCGCTCGCCGCGCAGCTCCTGGACCACCGCCTGGACCCGGCTGCCGCGCATCCCCACGCATGCACCGACGGGATCGACGTCGGAATCGTGCGAAACCACGGCGATCTTGGCCCTTCCGCCGGGCTCTCTCACCACGTCGCGAATCTCGACTATGCCCTCGTAGACCTCGGGCACCTCTTGGTCGAAGAGCTTGCGCACGAGTTCCGGGCTGGTTCTCGACAACACGATCTGCGGTCCCCTGGCGGTCTCGCTCACATCCACGATCAAGGCGCGGATGCGGTCTCCCTGGCGGTAGCGCTCGCGCGGGATCTGTTCCTTCTCCGGCAGGATCGCATCGACGTTGGGACGCAATTGAACGATGATGTTGCGTCGCTCGAAGCGCATCACGATCCCGGACTGGATCGTTCCCTCATGCTCTTTGAACTCGCTGTAGATGATCGCTCGCTCGTAGTCGCGGACCTTCTGAACGATATTTTGTTTGGCGGCCTGGGCGGCTATGCGACCGAACGGAGTGGTGTCGATCTGCGCGAGCAGCTCGTCTCCGATCTGCGACTCTGGGTCAAAGTCGGCGCGGGCCTGCTCGAGAGTCACCTCGTTGTCCGGGTCCTCTACATGCTCGACGACGGTCTTGATCTCGAATACCTCGACCTCGCCGGACTCCAGGTTGAATTTCGACTCGAGGTTCAGATCGAGGCCGTAAGTCTTGTGGGCGGCGGACTTCATCGCCTCTTCGACAGCCTCGACGACGAGCGCCCGGTCGATGCCCTTTTCCTTACTGACCTGCTCGATCACGCGGCCTAGCTCTTTAAACATGCCACCCTACCCTGTCTCATCGTCTCTGCGTCACCGCTTCCGCCGTCGCTGGCCGTTCTCCTCGAACTCGTACTCGAGGTTGGCCCGCTCGATGTCGGCGAGCTCGAAGCAAAACCGCTCATCCGAGTCGCTGACGACGGCCACAGCCTCGTCCTCCACCGCTTCGAGGCGCCCGACGAAATCACGTCTTCCGTGGATCGCGTGCGCCAAACGGAGCCGCACGCGGTTGCCGAGAACGCGGCGGAAATGCTCGACTCGTCGCAGAGGCCTGTTCAGCCCCGGCGAAGAGACCTCGAGCATATAGTGACCGCGGACCTCCTCGCGGGCGTCGAGCGCGTCGCCTAGCTGACGACTCACCGCCTCGCAGTCCGCGACCGTCACCGACCCATCACCTGTCGCAGTATCCAGATACACCCGCAGCACCCTCTTGGGACTGCCGCCGGACACCTCCACCTCTAGAACTTCCAGTTCCAGGTCCGCGGCTATCGCCTCTGCCAGGTCCCAGATTATGGAAGCTTTGGAATCCAACCTTCTGTCCTCGGTCTCCCGGGGAGCAGAGCAGCCGACCCCAAACAGAAAGGGCGGGCTCCCGGCCCACCCAACGTCTGCCCCAGCCTGCAGCTAGTCGTCTAACACACACGATTGAGGTCCGCAAGGTAACCCCGCACGGGGACTGAGATTGACGCGGCGCAACAGCAAGAACGGCGCAACTCGATGGACCCCCTCCCGGCGTCTCGGCAAGCCCCCTGGCAAGGGGTGCAGCAAGGCCGAGCAACGACGGCCGTGGGAAGCCGCTGCCTACTTGATCATGCTCGAGATGAGTTCTTGGTACTTCTCGCCCACGGCCTTGCGCTTGATCTTGAGGCTGGGCGTCAGCTCGCCGGTCTCGACACTGAAGTCCCGAGGTGCAATCCGGAAGTACTTGATGGTCTCGAAGGAGGCGAGCTCGGTATTGACGGCCTCGACCTCGCCAGCCACTGCACGCTCCATCTCCTTGCTGGCAACGATGGCGGCCACCGAGGCTCCCTCCATCGCGTGAGAGGCAGCAAAAACCTTGGCAGCATCGGGGTCTACGGTGATAAGAGCAATGCAATACTTCAGACGATCGCCGATCACCACCGCCTGGCTCACATACCGCCGTGCCTTGAGCATGTTCTCGATCTTCTGAGGGGCGACGTACTTGCCGCCGGCGGTCTTGATGAGCTCTTTCTTGCGATCGGTAATGCTCAGGTAGCCGTCTTCCAGGGTGCCGATGTCGCCGGTGTGAAACCAGCCGTCCTCGTCCCAGGCCGCGGCGGTTTCCTCAGGGCGCCTGTAGTATCCGCTGGCCACGTTGGGCCCCTTGCCGAGGATCTCTCCGTCCGCGGCGAGCTCGAGGGTGACGCCACGCACGGCCTTGCCGACGGTGCCGATCCGCACCTCCCCCGGCCTGTTGCAGGTAAGGATCGGCGTGGTCTCGGTAAGGCCGTAACCCTCCAGGACAGGCAGCCCCACCGCATGAAAGAATCGGTTGATCTCGGCCGAAAGCGGCGCGCCACCCGACATCATGTGCCGGACCCGCCCGCCAAGGCGCTCGTGGATCTTGTTGAAGACCATCGTGTGCGCCGTCGCATCGAGCACGGAAAGCCACATCGGAACAGCCTCGCCTCGGTTGACGTACTCGGCACGTTGCTCGCCCACGGCCAGCGCCGCATCAAAGATCGCCTGCGCCACCGGCCCAGAGGCTTCGCGCGCCTGTTGCACAGCAGCGTAGACTTTCTCGAAGATGCGCGGTACCGACGGAATCATGTGCGGCTTGGTTGCCGCGATGTCGTCCATCAGGGTGTCGATCTTCTCGGCGTATGCAGTGACTGTGCCGGCGTAGAAGCCGAAGTATCCGAGCATGCGACCGAAGGAGTGGGCCAACGGCAGGAAAGAAAAATCTATTTCGCCCGTGTGGGCCACGTCCAACTCACCAACGGCCTCGAGAGCCGCGAGGTGGTTGCCGTGAGACTGAACGACCCCCTTGGGCAGCCCGGTCGTACCCGACGTGTAGACGATGGTGGCCAGGTCTTCACGGCCGAGCGCAGCTGTGCGCAGTTCGATCTCGGGCCGCCTGGCGGCAAGCGCCTTGTTCCCCTGTTCGCGCAACTCGGCCAGCGTGAGCGCGCCTTCGCAGTATCCGTCGAAGACGATGACGTTGTCCACGTGAAGATCGCGCCGGTCCTCTGCAAGCGAGGCCCCCTCTGCCACCACCTTCTTGATCTTCGCGGCCTGCACCGCATTCTCGGCAAAGACCGTGCAGGCGCCCGAGTCCGAGAGGATATAGCCGCACTCGCGCGCAAGGCTCGACGGGTAGATAGGAATGGTGACGGCACCGATGGCAAGCGCGCCGAAGTCCACCTCCGCCCATTCCTGTCTGGTAGCTGCAAGGATCGCCACCTTGTCACCGGGCGCGACCCCGAGACCGATGAGCCCCGAGGCGATCTCCTC
>PIVZ01000572.1 GCA_003354045.1 bacterium | reverse complement strand
GGTCATGGAATCCCTCCTTGACACTGGATCGCCGGTCGGGCACGGGCGTGAGCGCTCATCGCTACGCATAAGGAATTCTAACGGGCCATCAGGCACATGGCCAATGTCCGCGAAAGAATCGCTGCAGAAGCCGAGAGGTTGGAGGAGGCAGCTCCCTTCAAACCCATGTTATTCCCGGAGCTTCTCAGCATGAACGGGCAAAAAGTGTACGAGTACTCGTACGGAATATTCCCGTTGACGTTGAGAAACTGCTCGGCAAAGGCTCGGCGGCGTCCTAAACTACTATTATAGGGAGGCTGCGTAGCGTTCGGCCGAGTTCTCGCACCATAAGGGATCAGTGCACTCGACCTGCTCGCTGCAGCGGCGGGCCCGAGTCTTGTGGTCGGCCTCTGCTCTGCGCTCTTAGGCTGACCCGAAGGGCGAGACACCAACGCCGGTCCACCGAACTTGATCGTAGCAATCCGAAGGAGGAACGGAACGATGGCCGATGCGGACACTCACTCCAAGGCACTCAGCATCAACCTGGATAGCAAAATTTATGGCACCTTCGCTGAGATTGGCGCAGGACAGGAAGTGGCGCGTTGGTTCCTTCAGGTTGGCGGCGCAGCGGGGACAGTCGCGAAGACGATCTCGGCCTACGACATGACGATCAGCGACGTGATCTACGGCGAAGGCTCTCGCTACGTATCGCGAGATCGGCTGCTGGCGATGCTGGACTACGAATATGGATTGCTCCCCGAACGCCTCGAGGAGCTGCGCGGCGCCGACACGCGGTTCTTCGCGCTGGCCGACACCGTTGCTGCCCGCAATTACGCTGGCACCAATGAGTGTCATGGGTGGATGGGGATTCGCTTTCAGGCGTCGCCGCGCTCCGAGCCCAACCAAATATTGTTACACGTGAACATGATGGATCCGACGAATCTCGCGCAACAGCGGGCACTCGGTATTCTGGGCGTGAACCTGGTGCATGCGAGCTTTTTTCGACGCGAAAGTGTCGAGCAGCTAATCAACTCGCTGCAGGACGCGTTGGCGCTGGAACGAATCGAGATCGACGTTATCGAGCTGAGCGGTTCGGTATTCGGGGAGCCCGACCCGACCGGGCTCGGTGTGCGACTTGTAGCGGGAGGTCACGCCAACGCGGTGCTGTTCCGCGACGACGGCTTGCTGGTTCCGGCTTCCGGACTCCTGCGTAAGCGGCCCCTGGTGATCGGACGAAGCTTGTTCGACCGCACCGGACTGGAGCTTCACGACCGCATGCTCGAGGCGGGCGCTGAGCACCTGCGGGCCGAGGCTTCGTTCGACCGAGAGCCGCTGTCGATTCGTGAGTTGTCGCTGCTGACATCGCTCGGCCACGACGCTCCCAGCGAGGAGGAAGCCCTTAGTCGGCTTCACGGAGCGCCGTTTCGGGGATCGCCGACGCTGCTGACTCGCTTCGCCGAGGGCCATCACCTGACCGGCTATCTGCGACGCTACACCCTCGAACCTCTGCGCTTCGTCCTGAGTGCGTCGATGCTGGTCCAGCTCCTAACCGCGGCGCACCACTCTGACCTGATCGGAGGTCGGCTGGAGGGGTTGGGACGGCTGCTGGCCGAGAACGTACGGATCTATGTGTATCCGATGGAGGCGTCTGCGTTTCGGAGCAACCTGGAGCAGGCGGGGCACACATCCGCACTAGATATCGCGCAGCAGACGGGCGAGGTTACCGCGGAGTCGATCCGGCTTCCCTCCCCACTCTCACACCTCTATGAGTATCTCTACAAATCAGACTGGATCGTTGGCGTAGAGCGCGACTCACTAGCTAAAGGATGAGGGGTCCTTCCCGGTGGGAACGGGCATCTAATAGAGACCTCGCAGAGCAGATTCTCGGCGCGAGCGGGAACAATCTATCGAGTACTCGTACAAGAATTGCCCGTTCACCGTGAGAATCTGCTCCGCCAGTCCTCGACCCTACCGGGATCTTGATGGTGTGCTGCAAGATGTCGGTGTCCTTGCTCATGCGGCCGTTTGCGCCGTCGCGGTCGCGGCCGGGACCGGTTGCGCGAATCCAACGCTCCAGGGTTTGAGCACGATGCGTGCGCCATGGTCGACGAGTTCCTGCAGCCGCGTCGCTTCGTGAGCGCGCCGCGAGCGGAGGACCGGGTCCGTCACGTTGAGCGGTGTGAGCGACTGGTTCACGATCCAGGCGAACGGCTTGATGTCGGCCCGGGCGAGGTCGCGCTCAAGCTGCATCGCTTCGTGGATCGGCGTCGCCTCCGGCAGCGTCACGAGAAGGACGTGGGTGAAGTTCCGGTCGCGTAGTCGAGGCAGGAGTCGCTGCACCGCTTCGGGGCTACCGCTCGGCTTCTTCAGAACTTCGCGGTGGTAGGACTCGGCAGCATCGAGCAGCAGCAGTGTGTGGCCGGTCGGAGCGGTGTCGATGACGACGAAACGGTCTTCGCCCTGGGCCACGGTCTCGGCGAATGCCCGAAAGACGGCAATCTCCTCCGTGCAGGGGCTGCGAAGGTCCTCTTCCAACAAGGCTTTGCCCTGGGCATCGAGACTGTCGCCTGCCGAGGACATGACCTCTTCCGTGTAGCGCCGCGTCTCGAGGGCAGGATCGATGCGGGTCACCCGGAGCGTGGGGGCACCGGCGCCGAGGTCGCGCACTGCCTGTTCGATGTGGGCGGCCGGGTCGGTGGTTGTGAGTGTTACCGGGAAACCGCGCTTGGCGAGTGCGCCTGCGATGCGCGCCGCGATCGTTGTCTTGCCGACGCCGCCTTTACCCATGGTCATGATGACGCCCTTGCCATTCTTGGCGAGTTCGTCGAACGTGACGTCGAGACTCTCTCCTCGAAAAGCGTTCCTGTTGGCGACGGGCGGCTCGCTGTCGTCGGTGCTGAGGGTGCCCAGCTTGCGAAGGGCATCGATCCCGATCAGCCCAAAGGGAAGCAGAGGAACATCCACGCGCTGAGCCCCTCGCAGACCGGCGGGGAGTGTGTCGAGTGAGGCAAGACCGCGAGTCTCCATTGCGACGGCGGTTACGTCGCTGGTATCACTCGCGTGAAACACACCGTTGAGAATGAGGCGGACGTTGGCGATACCAAGCTGCGCGAGTTCGGCCCGGGTGCGTTCCGCTTCCTTGAGAGAGGAGCGTTCGGGCCGTGCGACGAGCACCAGCGTCGTCTGCACCGCATCGCGCAGCGCCGCCTTTGAGGCCGCGTACAGTGCCTTCTGCGGGTTCAGCCCGGAGAGCGGTCCGAGGCACGACGTCCCGCCGACGTTGGTGTCGATGAAGTCCGACCAGGCCGCGGGCAGCTCGAGCAGGCGCAGCGTGTGGCCGGTGGGCGCGGTGTCGAAGATGACATGGTCGAATTCGCTGGTGGTCGTCTCGTCTCCGAGCAACTTCGAGAATTCATCGAACGCGGCGATCTCTACCGTGCACGCCCCCGAAAGCTGCTCTTCCA
>PIVZ01000571.1 GCA_003354045.1 bacterium | reverse complement strand
TTCTGCTCTTTTCCAGTATCGCCGGTGATAGCGGAAAGGCCGATGAATCGGAGGAATCGAGTGCGCAGTTGCAGCTGACGATGAAGGCGTTTGACGCGACCTTGTCCGCGCTGAAGGACGGTGGCAGCGCTCCGCTCGACCTGCAAATGACGCGGTTCAGACAGTCGCCGCCGGCCGCGACGCAGCCGATAAGAAACCAGTTGGAGAAAGTTGCGGAACTCTGGCTTCCATTCCAGACCAGCATACAGAGGGTCATCGATAGCAAAGGGCAAGATACCGGAGCCTTCGATTACGTGCTTACCAACAATGTCGAGCTGCTTTCGCTCACGAACGAGGTCGTTTCCCTGGTCCAGTCCGAAGCGGAACGAAAGGTCGCCCTCATACTCAGGATTCTGGGAGTCGCCATAATAATAGGAGTGATGCTCTGCCTCGGTAGCATCTACGCGATAAACATGACGGTCGTCGAACCCATTCAGGAGATAATCGAGGCAGCCGAGGTAATGAGCACCGGCGACTTGAAACACGAGCTCAAATCTTCCGGGCTGACAGAGATCCAGGCTCTGGCTTCCTCCATCAACAGGATGAGGATCAGTCTGAACAAGATCATGGAGCGACTCTAGCCCGCTCGCCAGCCGGCGAGTGTGAAAGGCGGCACAGTGATATAGGGGTATGCGCCTGCGGTCCGTCGCTGCGGACCGTGGCAATCAGAGTCACGCGGTGCCGCCAAGCAAACCGATGAAGCCCATTCTCGTTCTAGGAGCCACCGGCTACACCGGACGCCTCGTCGTCCGAGCCCTCGACCGGCTGGATCGTCCCTACATAGTAGCGGGCCGAAGCCTGGAGAAGCTCGACGCTCTTGCGAAAGGCTCGCACCCGCCAGTCGATGTCCGCGTCTTCGACGTCACGCTGCCAGACACTCTTGACGGGCTGTTCGAAGGAGTCGGTGCAGTCGTCAATACCGTGGGGCCGTTCAGCAGACACGGATCGGCAGTGGTCGAGAGAGCCGTCGCAAGTGGTGTCCACTATGTAGACACCACCGGCGAGCAGGGCTTTCAGAAAGCCGTCTACGAGCGCTTCCACCGCGCGGCGATCACCGCAGGGATCACGGTAATCACCGGCCAGGCTTTCGAGTACACGTTCAGCTACTGTGGCGCGGCGCTGCTGCACGAGCGTTGCGGACCGATACGGGCGGTGAACTCTTATCATCAAGTTACCGATATGGAGGTCTCCGCCGGCACGGCCAAGAGCGCCGCCGCGATGCTCGGCCAGGAGTTCCTCGGCTACGAGCGAGGCCACCTCGTAAGCCAGCGAGCGCCAATGGCGCCGCGAAAAATAACGTTCCCTGGGGAGGCGGAGCCGCTTTACGCAGTGCCCTTTCCCGGCGGCGACGTGGTGATGCTGCCGCTCGATATACCGGAGTTGCAGACCGTCACATGCAATGTACTGCTGCCGCCCGGCCAGGCTTGGGCAGCGGCGCTGCTCGGGCGGGTGCGTGGGCTGGTGCGACCTCTGTTTGGCGACGGTCTGGTCTCGATCGTTGAACGCGGCATCGACCGCTGGTATTCCGACCCCGCGGAGGAGAACCGCTCGCGCGTTCGCTGGACGGTATTCGTGGATGCCTTGAGCGCCAGCGGAGCGCATCTGTGCAGGATGACCGGGCCGGACATCTACGCCATCTCCGGCGAGACGGCGGCGCTGGGCGCCGTGTGGCTCGCCGAGGGGCGGGCACGGTGTTCAGGAGTGATGACGACGGGTCGGGCGTTCGACGCAACCGAGTTCCTCGATGCGCTTGCGCCCTGCGGTGTGAGCTGGGAGCTGCGCTAGCGCGGGTCAGATCGGCTTGGCGGTAAAGGAGTAGTAGAGCATGGCAAAGAAGATCGTTGCAGCTATCTGGGCGTGGGGACTCCTATGTGTAATCAGCCCCGGCCTACCCCTCGCCGTCATCGGCGTAACGGCAGTCAAGGCGATGGCGGTCGTCCACGCCATCGAGTGTGCGTTCTTCTACAAGACCTTACGCGAGACCGGCGAGTCCCTGCCGGGCCACCTCTTGCAGACATTCTTCTTCGGAATCATCCACTACCAAACCGTAAAAGCGGAGCTCGCGGCCAGGCAGGAAGCGTAGCCCGCGAGGGTCACCACCCAAGCCGGAGCGGGCCGCTCAGCCGCCGTTTGCAGAAAGTGCGGCCAGTACGTCGAGCGCCCCACGCAGCTGGCGCACGTCGTGGGTACGGATGAAATCCGCGCCCTGGCTGATGGCGTAGAGCTCGGCAGCCAGCGTGGGGGTAGACCGGTCGCGGATGTCACGTCCGCTGATGGCTCCGAGAAACGACTTGCGCGATACCGAGACCAGCACTGGCAACCCGAAGCGTTTCTCAAGAGACTCGAGCCCGCGCAGGACGGCGATCGAAGTCTCGGGATCGGCGCCGAGGAACAGGCCCATGCCGGGATCGAGCACCACTCTCTCGCGCGCCACCCCGGCACGCTCGAGCGCATCGAGCCGCGCATCGAAGAACTCGTCGATCCCGCGAACAACAGCCGCCGTCTCTGCCGTCTCGCGCGTGGCGCGGGCCGCCTGCTCGATCGAGTGCATCAACACGAGTGTGCAATCGCCCGCGGCGAGCTCGGCGTAGAAGTCAGGGAAGGCAAATCCGCGCACGTCGTTCAGATAGGCCACGCCGCGGTCCATCGCGTAGCGTTGCGTCTCCGGCTGCCAGGTGTCCACCGATATCTCGGCTGAGGTCTCGGCCAGAGCGTCGATGAGTGGAGCAATGCGGCGCACCTCCTCCTCGGCCGACACGTCACGGGCCTCCGGATGACTTGATGCCGGCCCGAGATCGATGATGTCGGCGCCCTCCGCGATCAGCCGGCGCGCGTGGGCCAGGGCCCGCTGTGGGTCCAGGTACTCGCCCCCGTCAGAGAAAGAGTCCTCGGTAATGTTCACGATGCCGAGGATCTTCGCGCCTTTGTCGCCAATCATCGTATGAAAGTCCCGAGCCCGCGTTTCCTGGCCACCAGCGTGGCGGTGTCCGACACCGCCGGCCGAGGTGGCAATCCCCGCCCGCCCGCGAAGCCGTAACACCGCATCCACCGACAGTCCACTGCCGGAGGCGCCGAATCCCCGTAGGTTCGAGCGGCAAGAACGAAATAGCTGTTGACATCCGCCGGGAAACTTTTTATAAGTGAGTGAGTCACTTACTTAAGGAGCATCCATGGCCAGACCGAAGGCAATAGACCGCTTGGGCGACCTCATCGAGGCCGCCGCCGAAGTCCTTATCCGAAAAGGCTACAGGCGCACCCAGATGGCCGACATCACGGCGGCCATGGGGCTCTCCCCCGGGGCCATATACAGATATGTGGAGAGCAAAGAGGCTCTCTTCGATCTCGTCGTCAGGGCCAGCGCTTCGCCCGAGCTGCCACTCTCCGAGCTCAGCCTGCCCATCCCCACCC
>PIVZ01000570.1 GCA_003354045.1 bacterium | reverse complement strand
ACCGTGGTGTGGCTTGACCTGGAGACGGCGATCAACAGCTTCGTCTCCATGCCCACGCGCATGAGCCGAGCCGCGACAGTCAGAGTCAGGACCGTCTCGTCCTCGTCGCCGCACCAATCGTAGCTCTGAGGACTGTCCGAGCATCGCAAGACTTGCGGTAACCGTTCACGACGTACTCTGATTTGAAGCCTCTCGCGCCCTACGCCGACGCTGGCGATCAGGAGCAGAAGAATCCGTCGCTTCTCGGCAGTGGCCTGAGTTCGCAACCTGTCGGCCAGTTCGCACGCCCGTGCGATCAGATGCTCCCGTTCGCTGCCGTCCATGACATCGGTGGCCACAGCCGCGTGCAGCTCGGCTTTATCGGTTAGAAAAGTAGTGAGCCGGTGCATGACGAGTTCTTCAACGTCCCCGGCTGGCACGCGCAATCCCTTCGGGGACTGTTTACGGACGCCAGTAACGAGAGAACGGGAAACGTAGTACCGGTATCGCTTGCCCTTCTTACTGGCCCGCACCGGCGTCATCCGCTCTCCGGCCTCATCGTAGAGGAGCCCCGCCAGCAGGCTCGGCTCCTTCACGCCCGCGCCAGTCTTGTGGCCGACGCGGTTGGCAGCAAGAAGCTCCTGCACCTTGTGCCAGAGCCGATCGTCGATGATCGCCTCGTGCTCTCCTGGATAGCTCTCCTGCTTGTGAACGATCTCGCCACGATAGACGCGGTTCTGCAGCGTCCGATACAGCCCTCCACGGTCGAGAGGGTTGCCACCGGTCTTTCGACCGTACCGATCGGTTCGCACTTTGCTCACAACACCGTTGCCGTCCAGCTCGTCCTTCAAGAGTCGTACCGAGCCTAGTTCCAAATAGCGGCGGTAAATGTGACGCACCGTTTCGGCTTCCGTCTCGTTTACGACGAGCTTGCGGTCCACCGCGTCGTAGCCCATGGACGGCAGACCGCCCATCCACATCCCTTTCTTCTTCGAAGCGGCGATCTTGTCGCGGATGCGCTCGCCGGTGACCTCCCGTTCGAACTGCGCAAAGCTGAGCAGCATGTTCAGTGTGAGCCGTCCCATTGAACTCGTCGTGTTGAACTGCTGTGTGACCGAGACGAAAGAAGCGCCCGCGCAGTTGAAGATCTCGACCATTTTGACAAAATCCGAGAGCGAGCGGGTGAGCCGATCAACCTTGTAGACGACCACCGCGTCGATCTTTCTTGCTTCGACATCTGAGAGAAGCCGCTTGAGTGCCGGCCGCTCCATCGTCGCGCCCGAGATACCGCCGTCGTCGTAGATCTCAGCAACGGAGGTCCAGCCTTCGTGTTTCTGGCTGAGGATGAACGCCTCGCAGGCCTCACGCTGCGCGTCTAGCGAGTTGAAGTTCTGCTCAAGGCCTTCCTCCGACGACTTGCGCGTGTAGACGGCGCAGCGGACGGTCGCCTTCGCACTCGGCGCCCTAGGCATTGCCCACCTCTTTTTGCTCGGCAGGCATGGTCTTGGGCTTGAGCCCGAAGAAACGGGGGCCGGACCAGCGCGTTCCCGTAATCGTTCGAGCGACAGACGAGAGCGAGCGGTGCCGCGCACCGCGCCATTCAAAGCCGTCCTCCAGCACTTCTACTGTGTGCGTCTCGCCTCGCCACTGGCGGATGAGCTGCGCGCCGGGCTTCAGGCGAACTGCGCAGCTCCGGCCGAGATCGCCTTCCTCTTCAAGCGTCTTCGCTAATCTTCCGATGCGATTCTTCGTCGCAGCGGTCAAACCTCCGCATGTCTTTTCCTGTAGTTTCCAGGCGACGGCGAGAAGCAGCAGATCCCGCGAGATCCGCGGTGGTGGGTTCGAACGATAGAGCCTACGCCATTCGGTTCTAAGTCCGGAGCGGTTCATCCGGGCGAGCGCCTGAAGACTCGCCTTAATTTCCATCTCTGGCACGGATCCCGGTGCGGCCTCGCGCGGAGCAATGCTAACACAGCGATCGTCCTGGTTTGTTGAAACTTGATCATCAAGCATGGTTTAGCCTCCGTTTTTAGGACTGCCCTCGCGGCCCTCCCACCACCGCAAGCCCCGGCTGCTAGCAACTCGGAGCGCAGTGGTGACCGGAGGCCTTTTGGTCCTTCGACGTGACAACAGTACCGCTTCCTTTGAGAAGGAAGTCCAGTCACAACCTAGGGCTTCTTGCACTTTCTCCGCCTCCCAATTGACCTAGAATCACGCGCGAATCCGGCTGGCTAAGCGCGCTATACCGGATGTTAAAATCCCACTCTCTCCGCCATCTAGTCCGGTACGAACTGCCGCTCTCTCACAGCCCTCTATAAAACTCCGAGTGTTCGCGACGTTGCACGTAATCGTGTGGCGGGTGTTTCTCTCTGTGTCGCCGATCTGGGGCGATGTTTGGCGGGAAGGGCACTTTCTCTCTGGCGTCAATTTCGCCGGTTCGCTTTCGCCTTCGTAGGCGAAGGTATCATGCGGGCGTTGTGGCGCCTCACGCCGGAACCTCGCGACCGGCATCGTGGCCTATAGGCCTATATATAAAGGATGCGTCTCGGCTCAGGCAGCCGGGGCAAACCCGAACCGGGTTCGTTGTTCTTTCCAGCCAAGGGGCATGGGGTCGCGCAGAGCTTCCATCGTAAGACCCGCCGGTTGGGTACCGGCCAGGATGGCCTCGGTGATCTCGGGGGCCAGATAGGCCATGCGCATCATGCGGCTTACGTAGCGCGGCGTGACGCCGGTGCGCTCGGCGATCTCGCGTACCGATTTCGCGTGCCCTTCCCGAAGTTGGCGTGACCACAGATACCCACGCGCCAGGGCTTTGAGCAGAGCGGCGTCGGGGCCTGGGCCTCTGCCAGCTTCTTCGGGTCCGGCCAGGATGCGTGTGGATCCGCGCCGACGCTCGATGCGAAGCGGCACTTCAATCTGCGCCAACGCTTCGAGGGCATCCCCATCTTCCTCGCCTTCTTCACCGTAATCGATGTCCGCGCCGAGAGCCGAGCGATCCAGCGTGATGCGCAAGCGCGTGGCATGAACCACCACTTTCTCGGTCAAAGTCGTCAGAGCCCGCAGACGTGCGGCCTCGTCCAGCCTTCTACAGGCGTCGAGCATCGATTCTACCGGTCGGTGGTGTGCGCAGCTTGCCAGCGCGTCCTCCACCGCGCGCGCGACAGCCGTGTCCAGTTCGTGGGCCGGCAGCCGCGGCACGCTCCCCGCGTTACCTTTTTCGTTCTTGAGCAACGCCTGGCTTACGTAGTAGCAGTAGCGGCGCTGGCCGCGGCGTGACTGCACGGGGCTCATCGCATTGCCGCGGTCGTCGAAAAGACGGCCTCTAAGCGCACCCTCGGGTGTTTGGTTTGCCGTGCGCTGCCCACCGCGACGGTTCTCCTCCAGACGCTCCTGTACCGTATTCCACAGCTCCGGACCGATGATCGCTTCGTGCTCACCCGGATAGGAGGTATCTCCATGAACGATCTC
>PIVZ01000045.1 GCA_003354045.1 bacterium | reverse complement strand
TCGAGTCCGTGCAGTCGGTCCTCGTCGATCTAGACACACTCACGGCCGAGGGCGACATCAGGCTCAATCTCGCCCTCCTGCCCGGCGACGTCATAAGCGTGCCGCGCGCCGGAATCTTCTACGTGGAAAGTTTCGTGATTAACCCCGGCGCCTACCCGCTGCTCGCAGACACCACCGTCAGCCAGGCCCTGGCTACCGCCGGCGGCATCGACGTGGCGGTGGCCCGCACCGGCGGCACCACACTATTTCGCAAGAAGGAAACCGGCGAGAGGCAGGCCATTGCCGTGGACATTGCCGCCATTCGCGCGGGTGAGAACGAGGACTTCCTGGTCATGGCCGACGACGTGATCGTGGTGCCGGTCTCGGGCCCCAAGTTCTTCCTCGACCGGCTGACCGGACTGCTGCGTGTGGGCGTCAATTCGCGATTCTGAGGCCCTGACCGCGAGGCATTGACCCCGAGCGCGATAAGACCGAGCATGGTTGTTCGACGATGAGTGAAGACAGGCGAAATCCGGGTTACGACGTGACTCCCGAACCTGGCGACGGCGATCGCTTTGGCCGCCAGCCGGTCCCCGTTTCGCAAGGCGCCGAGCCGCCGGCTCATCTGCGCGACGATATCGGCTACGGCTACGGGGTCGAAGACGACGAGCAGTTCCATCTCCGCCAGTATCTGGACGTCCTGCTCCGGCGGCGCTGGACGGTGATGGCTTTCTTTGCGGCCGTGGTGCTCAGCACCGCGGTATTCACGCTTTCGACCACGCCGCTGTTCAGGTCCACGACCCTGCTGCAGATCCGTCCGAGCGGTCCCAACATCCTCAGTTTCCAGGACGTCCAGGATCCGATCCGCCAGGCCCAGGCCTACATGGATTTCTTCCAGACCCAGTACTCGATCCTGGAGAGCCGCGCCCTGGCCATTCGCACCATCGACGAGCTCGACCTCATGAGCAACGCCACCTTCAATCCGGCCTTGCAACCCGAAGGCATCGTTGCCGGGCTGAAGCGACGCTTGAAGGAACTGCTCAACGCCGACTCCGAGGTCGATCCGGAGCTCGAAGCCCTGGCCGAGCGCAAGCGCCTGGTCAATGCCTTTTTGGAGTCGGTGGAAATTGCTCCCAAGCGTAAGTCCTTCCTGGTGGACGTGGCGTTCTGGTCGCCCGATCCACAGCTTGCCTCTTCGGTGGCCTCGACCATGGCCCGCGAGTACATCGGCCTCACGCTCGATCAGACCATGGACTCGGCATCTCAGGGCCGCGTGTTCATCGAGAAGCAGCTCGCGCGCACCAAAGCGCGCCTCGAGGAGTCCGAGGTCGCTCTGCAAGACTACGCCAGGGGACGCGAGATCCACGCCGTGGAGCAAGAGGAGAGGATGATCCATGAGCGGCTGGCGGACCTGAACAGCCGGCTTACCGAGGCCGAGAGCGACCGCATCCGGCTCGAGGCCAACTACGAGCAAACCAAAGGCGCCGATCGCTACAGCATACCCATCATCGTCGAGAGCCTGCTCATCTCTCGCCTGAAGGAGGAGCTTGCGACTCTCGAGATAGAGCAGGCCGAGCTGCAGCAGACCTTCTCGGATGAGTACCCCGAGGTTCGCAAGCTCGGCGCGCGCCTCAAGATCCTCAACATCAGGATCATCCAGGAGCAGGACCGCCTGATCGCCAGCGTCAGGGCCGACTTCCGTGCGGCCAACGGGAAGGAAAAGCTACTGGGCGCCGAGCTCGACAAGCAGCAGAAGGTGGTGGCGGCTTACGAAGAGAAGGCCATCGACTTCAAGATCATGAAGCGCGAGGTCGACACCAACCGCGGCATCTACGAGAACCTGCTCAAGCGGCTCAAAGAGGTCGAGGTAGCCGAGGCGGTGCGCGCCTCCAACGTGAGCATCGTCGATGAAGCCGAGGTGCCGCTGCGCGCTGCGCATCCGCGCATCCCGCTCAACATGGCTCTTGCCATGGTCATCGGGATTTTCGGCGGTGTAGGCATCGCCTTTACCCAGGAGTACCTCGACGACTCCGTCAAGACGCCCGACGACGTGGAGAAAGCCGCGCGGCTGCCCACCCTTGCCGCCATACCGGAGTTCATGGCGCCCAAGCTCGAACCTGGTGAACAGGCGCCGAGCTTCGATCAGGAAGTCGCACTTCAGCCGACCTCTCCGGGAGCGGAAGCGGTTCGAACTCTGCGCGCCTCACTGTTCCTGGCTGCACCCGGCGGTCTGCCGACGCGGTTGCTGGTAACCAGCCCGCGCCCAGGCGAGGGCAAGACCTGCACGGTCACCAACCTGGCCATTGCGCTTGCCCAGATGGGACGCAAGGTGGTGCTGATCGATTGCGATCTGCGCAAGCCGCGCATCCACGCTGCGATGGGTATTGACCAGCAGCCGGGCGTGAGCGGATATCTCGCCGGTCACTCGGGGCTCGACGAGATCATCAAGTCGAGCGGCCACGCCTCCCTCGACGTGATACCGGCAGGCCCGATCCCGCCCAACCCGGTCGATCTCTTCGACTCGGTGGCGATGTCGGACTTCCTGGCCGAGTTGGAAAAGCGCTACGACCACATCTTGGTCGATGCACCGCCGACCCTCGGGTTTGCCGACGTGCCGATTCTGGCCAATCGCATCGGCGGCGGCTGTTTGCTCGTGGCCCAGTCGGGCAAGACGCCGGCCCGCGTCTTGCGGGGTGCCTGCGAGTACCTGATGCGCATGCAGTCGCGATTGCTCGGCATCGTCCTCAACAAGGTTTCGACCCGCAGCGCGGGATACTCCTACTACGGGAGCTACGGCTACTACGGCAGCAGCAACTACGGCGGCTACTACGGCCGTGAGGCCGAAGGCAAAGGTCGCATCGAAGACCGCGCCTAGCCCCCCTCGATGACTGAGGAGCGTTCAGGAGGCAGAGGGATCGCCCTCGGATTTCTGTGCGCCGTGATGATCCTCGTCGCCTTCCTGAGCGCGCGCGAGCTGCTGGCCATCTACCATGCCTCTAAACGCGGGCCCGAGATGGGCCCGGGCCTCGAGAGGGCGGCCGAGATCAGCCCCGGCAACTGGAGCCACCTGATGCGCCTGGCCGACCTCGAGAAAGCCCGCGGGCAAAGCTCCCGGGCGCTCACTCACTACCGAGCCGCCATCGACGTCTTCGAAGGCTGCGCGAGATGCTGGGCCGGCGTGGCCGAGGCCGAAACGGCCCTCGGCCGCGATCCCTCCGAAGCGCTCGAGAAGGCCATACGGTACGGCCGCTCGAGTACCTCCGTGCGCACTCGAACGGCCGTGGTCTATGCAAGGCTCGGCCGCCACGAGGAGGCCGCCCGCGAGTTCAGCGCCGCGCTCGGGGGAAAGCAGGAAGATACCGCCGAGTTCTACGGGTTGCTGCACCGGCTCTATCCAGCCGACGTTGTCCTCGACCGCATCGTCGAGGCCACCGACCTACGCACCTACTTCCAGTTCGCCCGCCGGAGGTTAACCTCTGCCGAGGCGGCCAGAGTCTGGGAGCGCTTCGAGAGGCAGGACGAGAGCGAGCGCCAGCGCGACCACTACGTCGGTTATCTGCTGGCACGCGGACTCGCTCACGATGCGTGGCGGGTGGCATTTCCCGATAAACCGCCAGCGCGCGGCGTAGTGATCAACGGGGATTTCGAAGACGCCGCAGGCCACGGCCGCTTCGGCTGGGCACTGAAGGACGGCGACGGTGTGCGCGCACGCGTCGTTGGCTGCAACGATTGCGAGTCGGGTAGACGCGCACTCAGGCTCGAGTTCGACGGCGAGCATAACGCCCACTACCACGGAGTCGCTCAGCCCCTTCCGGTGGTTCCCGGTGCGAGCTACGTGCTGAAGGCGCGCGTCAAGTACGACGCGATCACGTCTGCCCGAGGCCCCAGCCTCATGGTTCAGGGAGTCAGCGGGAAGGCCGGCGACCCCACCGAGGGCTGCTCGTTCATTACGACGGGCGAGGAGTTTCGCCTGAGCAGCCCGTGGCGTGAGACCACACTGGGATTTTCCGTCCCGATCAATTGCGAAGGAATCCGTGTGCTGGTGGCAAGGCCGCGGACCAAGAAGCTCAACAAGTTCATCGGCGGCGAGCTCTGGATAGACGAGGTCTCACTGGAGCGTGCGGCCACCGGGCCGTCCTGCTCGGGCTAGCGGCGGTCTCTGCCGAGTAGCCGGCCGAGCAGGGAGGGCTGCTCTGGCACCTCACCACGCTCGACACGGTAGAGCGGCGTCCCGGGGTGCTTGCCCTGAAGAATCATCTCCGGGCCGCTGGTGACCAGCTTGACCGCCTCCTCGCCCACCAGAGCGGTTGCCTTCTTCAGGGCCGCCCGCAGTTGCGGCGGTCGCGCGTCGCAGGAATGAGCGTCGCTGGCCATGGCGTGAAAGAGGCCTTCGAGCAGGAGAGTCTCGGAGCAAAGCTTGGTGCGCCGCCCCCAGATCCCCAACAGCGAATCGCCGTCGAGCTGCATGGCGGCACCAGCGTCGATCCACTCGCGCGCCAGCGCCGGGTTTTGCTGAAGAATCGCGTTTCGTTCCGGATGGGCCAGCACCGGGACCAGGTCTCGCGAGGTGGCCTGGAAGATGATGTCGCCCATGGCATGGGGGATCACTGCCACAGGCATCTCGAGCAGGACCGCCGCGCCTCCTCCGAGCAGCGGCAGGTCGTCGGAGTCCTCGCCGATGAGACGCGAGGAGATGTCCACCTCGGCTCCCGCAAGAACTTCCAGCGCGATCCCCGCTGCGCCAAGCCTCTCGCTGAGCTCGGCGGTAAGCCGCTCGACGAGCGGCCGCGTGTTCTCGTAGACCCCATCGATCAAGTGCGGTGTTACCACGGCGCGCGTGATGCCGTCGTCCACCATGGCCTGACACAGCGCAAGCGACTGATCCCAGTCCCTTGGCCCGTCGTCGATTCCGGGAAGTAGATGGCAGTGTATGTCGATCATGGAGGCCGTGTCCCGATCTCGTCGTGGGTTGAAACGGGATCGACCAGTGTTGGGTCTGCGGTGACCCGTGAGAAAAGCGCTACCACGAAGACGAAGGTAAGAGCCACTCCCGGCACGCGCAAGCCGAAATCGGCCGCCGAGTGGAACAGGACGGAAGTAATCGCCACCCCCAAGCTGACGACGACCGTCCGCTGCGGCCGCGAAAGCGGCAGCGCCAGGGTCCGCGTGAGCCGGCGGGCAAAGAGAAAAATGAGCCAGGCGACGATCGAGAGGCCAACGACGCCGGCCTCGGCAAGCACCTGGAGATACTCGTTGTGGGCATGCGTGAAGAAAAGGCCCGTGGGCCGCGGGCGATAGCCGGGCAGGAGCCCTTCGAACGTGCCCCAGCCATGGCCGAGCAGCGGCCGATCGACGAACATGGCTGCCGTTGCACGCCAGATGTGCAAGCGGCCGTGCTCGACGTCCTGTGGAATGTTGAGGAAGCGCTCGAGCACCGGCTCGATCCCGATCACCAACGCGTAGCCGAGTGCCGTTACGCCGAGCACGAGGGGCAGTGCCCCCCCGAGAGTCCCGCGGGCATCGGAACGCCGCCGGGGCTGTAGGAGGCGACTGGCCGCCCCGACCGTGGCTAGCGCCATGACGAAGCTGAGAATGCCCATGCGCGAGCGCGAAAAGATGAGCGCCAGCCCCATCGCCACTACAGCCGAACCCACCAGCACCTGTCGCGCGCGCCGCTCGCTCCTTTCCGTCTTGACCGACCCCGCCCCGGCCCGCTGTATGGCAAAGACAGTGGAGAACGCCGCGGCCGCCGGCAGCGTCATCTCCATCAGAAAGGCAAAATGATTCCGCGAGATCAGCGTGCCCGTGGCCGAGTCGGGATAGGCCCAGCGCTCGTAGATGAGCAGCCTCTCGTTGCCCCCGAGCAAATTGAGCACCGCATAAAGGGCCTCCAGGGTTCCGATCAGCGCAAGCCCCGCCAGCAAGGTGCGAAACTCCCGGGCGCCGCCGGTCCGCATGTGGACGAGCAGGAAGAAAGCGGCATATACGGCGAGCAGCGCCGCCGCCTGCGTCGTCGATGCCGTGGCCACGCGCCCGGAACTGACCATATGCAGCCAGGCGACTTGCAGAACGGCCAGAAGGGGCAGTGCAAGCAGCGCAGGCATGTTAGTATCTTGTGTGATGGGCGCTGCGGGTCCGGCTCCACGCTGCTTGATTGCCGAGCGTGCAAGCGTGAAAAGAAAGAGTCCTGCTACGACCAGGAGAACGATGTTGAGCGCCAACGGCGAACGTGCCCCGAGAGGGACAAGCGCGAGAACCAATACCAGCGAGGGAACCCAGATACTCATCTAATGGTGCTTCGCCCTGTGAATGATCTCATGAATGGAACGCCCGACGCGAATTCCTTTGTGCCGTTTGCGGGCTGGCGTCTACGCTCGCAGCCCCAAGCAATGGAGGTAGCCGTTGTTTCGTGAGCGCGCAACAAGCCTGCAGGGGATCTCGCTGTTCCTTGACGTATGCTGTCTGTGCTTGGCATTCTTCACAGCCTTTCTCCTTAGGGTTTTTCACGAGTCCCTCCCAATTTTGAACAAGATTCCGGCTGTGCCATGGGCTGCGGAGCAGATCACCCGATCGGACTACGCGGCGCTATTGGCGGTGAGTACCGTCACTTGGGTCTTGACCATGCGCGGCTCGCGGCTTTATGTCTCCACCGGCGCCCGGCCGTTCGCGATAGTTGCTGCGGTTTACCTTCGCTCTATCGTGATTGCTATTCTCGCCGTGGCCTTCGCGAGCTTCGTGCTGAAGCTGGGCTCGATCAGCCGGATCTTCTTCTTTCACTATTTCGTGTTTGCCTTCCTGTTCGTGATGGTCAAGCAGGGGCTAGTCAGCTGGCTCGTACAGCAAGTTCGGCAAAGTGGAACGGTACGGCAGCACGTCGTGATCATGGGTGGCGGCGAGCCCGTGACGTGGTTTACCAAGCTCTTGGTGGAGGCCAATGCGCCGGCGTACTCGATAGAAGGGATGGTTCTCAAGGAGGACGGGGCGGCAAGGACGGTATCCGGGGTGCCCGTAATAGGGACAGTCGATGCAATAGACACCATATTACAGGAGCATCCTGTCGATGAGGTCTTCCTCGTCGGTGGAGCCGCCGACATCATGGAACTCGGGCCGGCAGCGCAGAAGCTGATAGAGAAAGGGCGTATCGTTTCTTTGGTTACCACCATGACAAGCGGTCAGCATGGCGTGGCGGGTCGGATAACTGAGTTTGCCGGCGTGCCGATGATCTCTTTCGGTCCCATGCCGAAGGAAGAAGTGGGATACGCCGCGAAGCGAATCCTAGACGTGGCTGCTTCGGCGACCGCGCTGCTAGTGCTGTTGCCCGCGTATGTTTTCGTGGCGCTCGCTATCAAGGTCTTCGATCCCGGTCCTGTCATCTTTCGGCAGAAACGGCTCGGGTTGAAGGGCGAAGCTTTCGACTTGTACAAGTTCAGATCCATGCGACGCGATGCCGAAGCAGTACTTCGTGCTGACGAGCAACTGTACGAACGCTACATTGCCAACGACTACAAACTGGCCGACGCAGAGGATCCTCGGATAACTGCGCTTGGCAGGTTCCTTCGGAAAAGCAGTCTCGACGAGCTTCCGCAGTTCTGGAACGTCCTGCGTGGAGACATGAGCTTGGTTGGCCCACGTCCAATTGTCCCGGGTGAAATCGAGAAGTATGAACCGTACTCGGACTTGCTCCTAGCCGTGAAGCCTGGCCTGACTGGTCACTGGCAGGTAGGGGGCCGTAGCGAGATCCAATATCCCGACCGAGCGTTCATGGAGTTCGACTATATCGGTAACAACTCTCTCACGTCGGACATCTCCATAATCCTGAGAACGGTTCCGGCGATTCTGAAAAGAAAGGGCGCACACTAGTTCCAACAGGCCTTTCTGGCTTCAATCGATGTCTTTAGAAATCGTGCGGTGCTTGCTCTAGCCAATGCTCGAGTGAAGATCCGAACGGGTAACGGAACTCGAACCCTGCTTCCTCGAGAAACTTTGGGACAATCCACGTCTGTGTTGCCGCCTTGCGGACACGAGTAGGGTGGATAGCCGTGTTTGGGATGAACAATGCGGCGGCGTGCGAAAGAGGAAGGAGCAGCGGCAGCGGCAGCGAAATAGTGGGCATTCTAACGTCGAACCGTGATCGGATACGGCTGATCAAGTCGCTCAAAGGTTCGGTGGGAGTCTCGACGTAGTTGTAGCAAACGTAAGGGTCGCCATGATCCATGACGAATTCGACGCTGTCGAGCAAGCCAGCGATGTATGCATATGATTTTCTGATGCGCGGGGAACCGGGAATGACGAAGTAGCCACCTTTGATGGCTCGGATCATGCGCAAGATATTGCCAGGATCATGTGGGCCGTAGACCACGCCGGGGCGGCAAATGATCAAGCGCCGATCCGGACCACCACTGCGCCACGCCTCATGTGTGAGTTCAGCCGCGTACTTCGAACTGCCGTAGGGAGTAATTGGGCATATCGGGGCGGCTTCGTCGATAGCGGAATCGGTCGGGCCATAGACCGAGATGCTGCTCGTGAAAAAAAGGTTTCTACAGTCTGCCCTAGCTGCGAATTCAGTTACGTGCCGCGCTCCTCGCAGGTTCGTCTCGAAATACTCGATGGGTTCATGGCCTGGTTCGCGATGAACTGCGGCAAGGTTGAAGATCCAGGCAGGCGAATCCCCGATGGTTTCTTCGCTGATGGGTGCGCGGACATCGCACCGCACGTACTCCGCCACCCCGTCCGCCAGCCATTTCTTCGGTGGCTCTATGTCCGCCAGCACGATTCGTTCGAACCGACCAATGTGGCGGAGTCTGGCGGCAAGATGACAGCCGATGTAGCCGGAGCCGCCGAAGATTAGACAAGTTCGTCGAGATGACACGCGATACCCACGTAAGTTATACGTAAGTGTAGGCTTCGTCGCCACCACGCGCGACACCTGGCCTGCTCTCGACCAGGCGTGTCAGAGAGGCCTGGATGGCGTCTGCTAGAACGCGCCTCGGGTAGCGCGGTTTGCGCCCAAGAGTTTGCGTAATAAGCTATCGACCGTGGGTTCACCTGCTTCAGCCGTCAACGTTGTGTTCATAGGGGGTAGTGGCCGGAACGGAAGCACGCTGCTCGATTTGATGCTTGGCCATATTGAGGGATTCGTTTCGGTCGGCGAACTCCGCTTCCTCTGGGAACGCGGGCTGAAGGAGAACCGCCTTTGTGGCTGTGGCGTCCCATTCTCCGATTGCGAATTCTGGGATGAAGTGCTGACGAGGGCGTTTGGAGGGCGCAGGAATGTAGATCTCGATCGTGTTGAAGAGATCTTGGCTCGGATCGACAAGAAGCGCGCAGTGCCATCGCTCGCCACGGGCGTATATGGCAGGGCGTTCCAACGGGATCTCCTTGAATACTCTTCGTTGCTGAGTAGGCTTTATCGCGCTGTGCGAGACGTTACGGGAGCCGAAGTGATTGTCGACTCGTCGAAATTTCCGCCTTACGCCTATGTCCTTCGCTTGATAAGCGAGATCGATCTCAAGGTCATTAACCTCGTACGAGACAGCCGTGCCGTTGCCTATTCCTGGCAGCGCGCGAAGGCGTTACCCGAAGTCCATTGGAAGCACGAATCAATGCCGACTCACGGACCTTTCGTAGCAGCTCGTGGCTGGGGTATCTCATGTTTGCTCCTGCAGCCCTTCGCACGATCCTCGAGTTCTGGCATTACGGTGCGGTACGAGGATCTTGTTGGTGATCCAGAGTTGACCATCGACGAAATCCTGCGATGGTTTCCAGACAGACGATTCTCGATGTCGATGTTGAGCCAGGCGAAGATCAACCATACGGTCAGTGGGAACCCTGTTCGGCATCAGGATGGACCATTGAAAGTCCAACCGGATGTTGAATGGCTGCGCGGCCTTACCCACCGTGATCGATGGTTGGTGACGGCGATGACTTTTCCGCTCTTGTTGCGCTATGGCTACCGGCTAGATGGTGCCGCCGGGCGGGATGATACAGGGCTGCCTGTGAAATGATGAGTGGCCTTGAGGGTGTTGGATGAGGCCGCTATGAGGCTGGTTACAACAGGCATCAAGGGCCGTATCCTGGGCCCTATGCGGGAAGTGAGACGGCAAACGCTGATTCGGCTTCGCGGCTTGACCGCGGGCCGACGCGTTCTTCCGAGCTTTTTGATCATCGGTGCGCAGAAGGCGGGCACGACTTCGCTCTACGAATACATCTGTCGGCACCCATCGGTTACGCCGGCGTTTACCAAGGAACTTCATTTCTTTGACCTTCATTACGAGAAAGGGCTCTCGTGGTATCGGGCGCATTTCCCCCGCGCTTCTAGAGCGAGCATCGCGGAGGGGGATCAGCACTGCTTGCCGGTGAGAGGTGAGTCGTCGCCGTACTATCTGTTTCATCCGCTCGTAGCTCCGCGGGTGGCCGCTTGCGTACCTAAGATAAAGCTCATTGTCGTGTTGCGTAACCCGACAGAAAAGGCCATTTCGCACTATGTCCACGAGCGAAAGCTTGGGTTTGAGCATCGCGAACTGCTCGTGGCGCTGAGAGAGGAGCAAGTGACAATAGCTCGCGAGGAGAGAAACCTGACAACTATACGCGGTTACAGGAGCTTCGAACATCAGCATCACTCATACTTGTCACGCGGACTGTATGCTGAACAACTGCGGCGGTGGATGCAGCATTTCCCGAGGGAGAGTTTGCTAATCCTAGAAAGCGAAGCGGTGTTCACGGCACAGGAGGCCGCCTTGCGGAGTGTCTCTGATTTTCTTGCGCTTTCGCCGCGACTTGAATCTGACTATCCGAAGTTGAACGTTGGATCGCATCAAGAAGTTAGCAGCGATGCGCGCGCTACTTGACGAATGTTTCGAAACTCCCAACGCAGAGCTGACGGCCTTGACTGGCAAAACATTCAGCTGGGGGTAAGATCGGCAGTCTGTGATTCGTGGCCAGGACTGTGAATACTACCTGCTGAGCTGTGGCAATGGATAGCAAGCCTTCATCTGTACGAAAACGGATTGTGCACGGGACCGCATGGGCCTTAGTCGTGCGGCTTCTCAGTGGCGGGCTTGGATTGGCTTTATATGGTCTCATTGCGAGGCTGATGTCGCCGGAAGAGGTGGGTGGCTATTTCCTGGGTCTGAGTCTAGCAACAGTGGGGGCAACACTGGGGCAGTTCGGGCTTCCGCAGACGTTGACACGAAGGGTAGCTGCAAGTCTTGCGACCGGTGATGAGGCGGAGGCCCGAGCAGTTGTTGGCACGGCGTTCGCATTCGCGTTGATACCAGTATCGCTAGTCGCTCTTGCGCTTTCCGCGATTGTTGTTCCCGTGGTGGCCGACGAATTGGTCGGATCATCTCACCTAGGAACGTTGGCGCTTCTCGTCGGTATCTGGGCGGCTGCACTTGCATTTCAATCTCTAATCTCAGATGCGTTCCGGGGATTTCACAAGCTTGCCCTTGCAGCATTGACCGGCGGGCTCGTGAATGGCTTGGTTGCCGTAGGGGTGAGCGTAACGGTTCTTGGGATTCTATGGGCTCATAGTGGCGAGGCGAGAGTGGCCATGGTGGTCGGTGTCGTCGTTGCCGGGCTGGTGCTGAACGTTGCGATCATGGGATCGATCCTCGTGCGACACGTGAAGACTTCAGGTTGTACTGCGGATCAAGGGGCGATCCTGCAAGGGCTTATTGTCGATGCGTGGCCTCTCGCAATCAACGCGACGGCTCTGTATCTAGGAACAAACGCGGCGCTTTGGGTAGTGGCGATCTATCTTGATGAGGCGCAGGTTGCACTCTATGGCGTTGCGTTTCGTCTTGTGGTGTTGACGAGCCTTCCGGCCAAGGTGGTGGGAGGCGCCGTATCTTCGACCATCGCCGACTTGCACTCTCGTGGAGAAACTAAGCGGCTCGAACGTATGGTAGCCACCATTGCGTGTGCGGTAGGGGTGCCCGCGATTGCCGGGCTTATCCTTCTCACCGCGTTTGGTAGGGAAGTGTTAGAGCTGGTGTATGGTTCTACGTACATCGCGGCGTACCCGATCCTAGCTGCACTGCTCATTGGCGAAATCATTAGGACCCTACTAGGCCCCGCCATGCTTGCGCTCATTATGACGGGCCATGGCCGGGATGTGGCGAACGTCACGACCGGGACACTGTTGTCAGTGGTGCTTGCGGCCATTGCCGTAGTTGAGCCGTGGGGCCTGCTAGGTGTGGCGATCGTAAACGCTGCTGGGATGGCCGTACAGGGGATAGCGTTCTGGATGCTCGCGCGTCGCCGCTGCGGGTTTAGCACTCATGTACGACCGATGTACGTGGCAAAGCTGAACCGCACCGACCGAACGTCATAACGGATGTGTAGTGCGCGTGTCGAGTAGAGGGGCGGCGACCGTTGAAAAATGGGCGCCGCGTCCTCAGCTGCTAGGTGTTCCACAGAGCGTTCGCAATCTTGATGACCAAACGCTGAGGTGTGAGATTGCGAAGCTTGCGTAGCCACGTGTCAAGAAGCGTTGGCTCAACCCAGTCCCATGTGAACAATCGTTCAGGTTGTTCCGCCTCCGTCAATGGTAGGTTCAACCGATTGACGCGATCCGATCGCACGAACACCATATTCCCGGTATGACAGACAAGTTCGTAACCCTTGCGCTGGCCTAGCCTTAGCATCGAGGTAAAGCTGGTCATCGGCGACGAATCGGAGTGCACCTTCTCTACACCGGGCGGGATGCTGCTGTCGATTTCGATTATTATGACGAGAGGGTTGAAGGCCGTCAGCGACTCGAAGATGTGGTAGTCACATCCATCGACGTCGATGCTGAGAATTTCGAAATCATTCGGGATGTGGGTCGCGGCAAGCATGTCATCCAGAGAACAAGGTCCGGGATTTGGTGACACGTATTCCTGAATTGCTATGAGTTGCTTGGGATACCTTCCGGCGGTGCGTTGGAGGGCAAGGAAGCGAGTCGGTTCACCTTCAATCATGACGCCGCGCCAACCGCGCCGCAAAAGCGCGTAAGTGTTGCTACCGTATCGGCCATCCCAAGCGCCGAACTCGCAGAACCAGCCGGTATCTATCTCGAGTCGTCGCAGCACCTCTCGGATTACACCGTCCTCACCGTTCTGGCTGTAGACGTTACTTCGGTATTGCTGCAAACATGATGGCGGATAACTCGATCGGCCACCGAGTGCCGATCGCCCGTCGTTTACCGGACCAACCGCTGGCCCCTCCGGTCGCTGACTCATTGATTGCTGTTCCTACGCGCTAGGATTCGTCTGGGACAAGTTCACGGCGAAAAGACAGAGTGTCGACATCGTGCTTCCGGATCTTGGCCGGCACACCGACGACAAGGCACCGGGGCGGTACGTCCTCCAATACGACCGCATTCGCACCAACCATCGCCCCCTCTCCAATGATGATGTTGCCGAGCACCTTGGCCCCGGCATGGATCACAACGCCGGCTTCGACCTTCGGTGCACCGAGGTGTGGGTGGCGGCCGCCGAGAACAACATGGGAACCGATGAAGCAGCGATCGCCTATGGTACAAGCTCTGTTAATCACCACTGCCAGCGCGTTATGTCCAAAATGAACGCCTTTACCTATCTCGACGGCGGGCGGAACCGCGGCACTATAGACGAGACGGATAATGATCTCGAGAAGCCGCGGTAACAATGGCACGCGCCGAGTGTAGCAGGCGTGGGCAAGCCGATGTATGCGTACGATCAGTTGTTCCATCTTAACGTCTTATGTCGTCTTGCCCGGCTGCATGGCTGACGCGACATTCTGGGACCGAAAGTATGAGCCATCGAAGGTTACCAATTGTACGGCTTGTGTATACCAAGCCAGATTGCGACCTTACGTATCAGCTGGCGACAATGGAGGAAGCGCAGCTTGATTTCGGTATCTATCATCCCGAGACCACTATACGTCCAGAAGATAGGCATACCCAAATGGCGTCCCGTTGGCATGGTACCGGAGGCATCGGCAAACCATTGACGGTATTCTCTGTCCGTCTTTCCAGCGAAGGGAGTCAAGGCTTGGACTGACGCTGGATCGTCGGCCAACATTTCGACTGAACCGACGGCGATACGCTGCTGCGCGGGCTCGTAGCGGTACCACCGCAATAGCACGTCGTCGTCCGATGTCTCCAGCGCGAGTTGATGTTGAACCGCTGGATCGTCGTACTTGAGAAGTTTGTCGCCGTAGCGCGTCTGGGGAAACAGGAAGTTTCCGAGAGAGTACGCGATCACCCCTTCACGGTATCGTTCGACGCCTTGAACTACGTGAGGATGATGGCCGATCACGAATTCTGCGCCTACATCAATTAGTGCGCGCGCGAACTCACGATCTGCGGGCTGAGGAAAGGGCGCAAGTTCGTATCCCCAGTGGACGAAAACGACAATGCGAGCTCGGGGCGAATGTGCGCGGACTGTCTTGATCAGCTGTTTCAATCTATGCCCCTGCAGGAGATTGATTTGCTGACCAGGATGGTCGGATACGGGCTCGGTCAGGCGCGCGCACACTCCTATCACGTGGAATGTGTCACCCTCGATTGCGATTTCGATTGACGGGTTGGCGGCGGTACCAAAATGAGGAACGCCGAGTTGCGCCAGCGA